>JAJRZV010000127.1 GCA_024275095.1 bacterium
CATGCCTCACGGCAATGGAAGCTCCGTATACACCCGTGAATAACATCTCCACCCACACCTCCGTTATTGCGTCGTGAACACCTGAAAACCGCTATACGCTTCCATTCCATGCTCGTCGATGTCGAGGCCGCGCAGTTCTTCATCGCGGCTCACGCGCAGGCCAAATGTACTGTGAATGAAATAAAACACCGCTGACATGCTCACAAACACGAACAGCGTACAGGCTGCAACACCCAGCGCCTGGATGCCCAGTTGGGTCAAACCTCCGCCATGAAACAAACCCTCATGCGCGAGGCCGAGAGACCTGTGTCCGAAAAGCCCCACTGCAAGAGTGCCCCAGACGCCGTTAAAACCGTGAACAGGAATGGCTCCTACAGGATCGTCAATGCGGACGTAATCGAGAAAGAGCACTCCGTAAACCACGATAATGCCAGCAATAAGACCGATCACAATGGCTTCTCCCGGCATGACAAAAGCACACGGTGCAGTAATGGCGACAAGTCCGGCGAGAGCTCCGTTCATGGTCATTGAAAGGTCGGGCTTGCCATATTTGATCCACACTGTAATCATCGCCGAAATGGCACCTGCTGCTGCTGCAAGGTTGGTATTGGTGGCAATAAGAGCAATTTTTTCACCATTGCTCACAGCAAGAGCAGAACCCGGGTTAAAACCAAACCAGCCGAACCACAGGATAAACACGCCCAGAGCCGCAAGCGGCAGGGAGTGCCCCGGCACTGCACGGGGAGACCCATCAGGACCGAACTTTCCTATGCGCGGCCCTAAGAAGAGCACCCCTGCAAGGGCCGCGAATCCTCCTGTGGCATGAACAACCGTTGAACCGGCAAAATCCGCGAATCCCATGGATGAAAGCCAGCCGGCTCCACTCCATACCCAGTGACCAACGATGGGATAAACAACAGCACTGATGAATACCGTGTACATGAGATAAGAGCGAAACTTCATGCGCTCGGACATGGCTCCTGCAACAATGGTGGCAGCAGCACCGCAAAAAGCCGCCTGGAAAAGAAAAAACGCATACAAAGACACCCCCGACGGATTGGGAGCGTTTGAAAGGCCGAATCCTTCTGTCCCTATAAAACCGCTTCCATTACCGAACATGAATGCATAACCCATGATGAAGAACATGATGCTGGCCACACCGTAATCGATAAAATTCTTCATGAGAATGTTGACCGTGTTCTTCGCCCGGATAAAACCCGCCTCCACCATACCGAAACCGGCTTGCATGAAAAACACGAGGAAGGCAGCTATGAGCACCCAGAGGGTGTCAAGACCGCGGACAACCTCGTCCAGCGTGAGGTCTGCTGCCAGTGCGTGGCTCGATATTAAAAGTATTCCGGGCACAAAAAGTACAGGTAACCACCGTAAACGTAAAAACCGCATAGACATCCTCCTTTCCCAAAGGGTTCAGTGCCGCTTAAATCAAATGACGTGCCAGCACAGGTAGAAATTTATAACTTACCGAAATACCGTTCCTTCCTGGACAAAGAGGCACAAACAGGGGCGAACAATCCTACCAAATTGTAGGAAAGTTCACCCCTGAATGACAAAATTGTAGGATTCGGCTCTTTTCAGCCGATGGCCACACTTCCTGTCTCGTCCGTCCGGATGCGTATGCATTCCTCGAGGTTCACGACAAAAATCACACCGTCTCCGATCTGGCCTGTTTTCGCGCCTGCCTTGATACCCTCGATCGTGGGAGCAAGGAACTCGTCATTCACTGCAATTTCCAATCTGACTTTTTTGAGAAGATTCACCTCGATCTCCACTCCCCGGTAAGACTCCACAAAACCCCTTTGGCGCCCGCTACCCAGCGCATTCGTCACAGAAATATTGAAAATATGCCGTTTGTAAAGTTCCTGCTTGACAACGTTCAGCCTCTCAGGCCTGATATATGCAATAACCAGTTTCATAATACACCCCCTGTGTATAAACCTTTCTCAACACCCCTGCCTCATCTCCTCCTGCCACGCGCGCTCCGTATATGCTCGCTCCGCTCACCACATGCCTCACGGCAATGGAAGCTCCGTATACACCCGTGAATAACATCTCCACCCACACCTCCGTTATTGCGTCGTGAACA
>JAJRZV010000018.1 GCA_024275095.1 bacterium
CTCAAATAAAGCAATAACAACGATTTGTTTTAGAACGATATTTTTTCAAATTGGGATATTGAGACAACATGCAGGCCAACAATTCGTCATATATTACACCAGGTTAGACCTCTACAACATGAGCGTCGCCATATTGATTCTGTAGCCGATGTTGCTTTGGAATAATTTTAGAAATATAACTGTTTTTTCAAACCAATACGGACACACAAAAAATTTTCAAACTGGCTCGTTCAGCGCGTATTCGAACCATTGGTCTCAAGGGTTGCAGATACCCTGCTGAAAAGTTCTCTCAAAAAAGCGCGGATGCTTTCCCGGTCAACTTTTTTACCAGCCCGGCGAAGAGAGTGGATCTCCTCTATGAAACCCGAGATATCCTCTGTAATCACACCTTCCAGAATTCGTCGAATTTCCGCTGCTATTACGGGTGCGAGAGCTGATGTGGATATTGCCAGCAGGAGATGGCCCTTTCTCACGACAGCAGGGAAAACAAAATCGCACATGTCCGGCGCATCCACCACATTGCACAAAATTCCTCTTTCATGACAGTCATCCCGGACCTTCCTGGCTGCATCCCCTCCACACGCAACCACGACAAACCGGAAACCCTCTTTAAGGCATGAACCTTGATAGCTTCCGTTTATCCACTCGAGTTTTCCATCCTGTATGAGCTCCCGCATCTCATCACACACATGCGGCGAAATCACTGTCACCCTTGCACCGGCTTCCAGCAATGCCTTCACTTTTCTGAAAGCGACCTTTCCACCACCAACCACAAGCACGTGCAGATTGTCGGTTTTAAACACAAGTGGCAAGTATCCCATGGCCGATATTCTACCAGAAATCCCTGAACTTCTTTTGATGAAATCTTCACGGTCGGTTACACTTAAACACCATGATAAGGCGCGTGAAAGAAAAGGTTGTATTCATTACCGGGGCATCAAGCGGTATTGGTCGGGCGACAGCTGCGCTTCTGGGGCGTAAAGGAGCACGGGTCATTCTTGTCGCACGGAGATCTGAAAAGCTGGAAGAAATCGCCAACGAAATCACGGCTTCAGGCGGCGAAGCCCTTGTGTGCCCTGCGGACGTAACCCGCACAAACGAGGTCGAGCGTGCGGTAAATGCGGCAATAAAAAAATTCGGCCATGTGGATGTACTTATCAATAACGCGGGAGCAGGACTCGCAGTCCCCGTAAAAGAACTCTCAGAGGACCAGCTCCGCAGACTGTGGGAACTCAACTTCATGGGTATGTTTCACTGTACAAAGTTGCTTCTGCCCCACTTTCTCCAGCGGAACAGCGGTCACATCATCAATATTGCATCGGCCGCCGCACTGCGTGCACTCCCTTTATACGGTGCATATTGCGCGACGAAATCTGCAATGGCCGCGTTCTCAGACTCCCTGCGCAGTGAACTCCTGGGTACGGGTGTGAAGGTTACAGTCGTGTATCCCTTCATCACGCGCACGGAATTTTACGAGGTGGTCGAAAAAACATCCGGCGGGAGGGGCCGGGTAACAGGTCTGGCCCAGTCACCCGAGTGGGTAGCACGCGTTATCCTCTGGTGCATCAAAAGGCGCCCTTCACAGGCATTCACGATTCCTGGTATCAAAACCGCCGCTGCACTCAACCACTTTTTCCCTGGACTCTTCGACCGGGTGGCACGACTTGTCATCGGGGACATCTGATTAATTCGTGTCTACGGACTCATCCTCTTCAAGAGGGCGAGGAAGCACATGTGGTAGCTCTTGCATCTGTAGAGTATCCTGGTTCCTCGTCTCCACCTTAAAGAGGGAAAGATATAAAGGGTGGTGGCTACAGGCATTGCAGCATCATTAATTTTGACTCTTGAAGCTGGATCCCACCAGTTATTGCGAGGAGTCCTGCCACAGGCAGGACGACAAAGGAGCCCCACAAATTGCTTCGCCTTGGTATAGCAGGGCGACCGGAGCAATCCCACCCCCCGCACTCCACCGCGCCTAAAACCTCAGCGTTGAACCCCGAATGTCCAATGTTGAGACCAGACCCCGAAATGCATGCCCAACATAAATCGCTTCCATCCATGTGCGAGGGGAGGGACTTTAACCCTCACCCCATTTCCGGGACTGGATTCTAAGTCCAGCGCGTCTACCAGTTCCGCCACCCTCGCACTATGCACAGCGGCTTTGCGTGCTTTTTACATTATATAAGTATAATTCAGGATGTACGACCGAATGTTCGAATATCTCTGAAAATCATCTATTACTATTACTGGGCCACCCAGGACTCGAACCTGGAACCAACGGATTAAGAGTCCGCTGCTCTACCATATTGAGCTAGTGGCCCACGGATGCTTTCTTCTTCGCTGCTCAGTATAGGCCGCCATTCTCCTATTTTCAACACCTGTAAAACTCTTTTGAAACTTCGGGCGCTTAACAAAGCGACCCCAGGTTATATTGACCCACCAGAGTGAAACATGACTTGTGTAAGGGATGCACGAGACAGGATTAAATTTCTATTTGACCCTTAAGGAATCAGGCCACTGCGATCCTATCCAGGACAAATTCTTTAACCTTTTCTGCTATCTCTATTGATTCTTTAGCTTCGCTACGACTGGGAAAGTATATTTCATCTGGATATCTTACCACTACTGAATATTTTGTAAGATAATCTGCATTCCAGCCAGGCATTTCTTCAAATTCATTATCAACTTCTGCACACGCTTTGATCAATTCTGTAATGTCATGGTTTTTTCTTATCTCCTTGTCGTGATAAGTAAGAAAGGCCTTCAAAAACTTTTCAACACATTGCTGAGAACGGAAACAAACTGATCTGAAAACCGGGTCCTCTGAATTCATCTCATGACGGGCAGTTTTCAAATCATCCTTTGCAAGTTGAATCCAGTTTTTCACTATCTCTTCATTCATATTTCAACACCTTCTTTAAGAGCATAATACGTTATAATTCTTACATTGATCTTCTGTTTTTCAACATCCATCAGGGATTTTATAAAAATATCATTGGGAATCTTTCTTTCTGCCAATCTCCTTTTAATCTTCAGAATTATTTCCCATTTTTTTATACGGGATTTCCCTATCTGCTACAACAAAAAAATCCCAGTCGCTTTCTTTTCTACCCATTCCCCTGACTCTGCTTCCAAAAAGAAGAATTTTGATCACTATAGCCTTCTTTTTCCACTTCTTCTTCTATTATCCGTTTAGCAGTGTGGAGAACGGATTTCATAACGTGGTCTCAAAAAATATTTTGCTTTGAGTACTTATTGTACACCCATACTCACTCGAAAGAAGCAGAATAACAGCTTGCATGAAAGTTTTTAAATTACCTCCCGGCCGGCCATGTTTTCAGGGCTTTACCACATTAAGATCAAGCCACGGCAATCTTTCTGTGGCATTACGCCCTGGGACAAAGGAAATCACAATGCGTGATATCCTGCTATCACGTTCTCACAGAATTCCTCACCTTCCGCTACTCCCCACTCAGACATATACCCTCGAATACATGAAATGTTAAGTCCCTACAACAGCAACCCACAAAATCTATTCTGTACCAATCTCCATGCCCGGCACACCGACCTGGAGCCATGCCAGCAGCTTGTTAAGCGAGTAAAGGTCTGCCGGAGCGAAACCCAGAACATCTGCTTCAGGAAGATAAGGCAACTGAGAGAGGTCAAGGAAAAGCATTCCATTAAACGTGGGGTCCTGGAATCCGATATAAAAGATGGTTTCGTCAAACACTGGTCCCATGTCAGGCCCAATACCGTCTGCGGCGATTTTTGTGGCTACAGCCTGACCCTTGAACTGCACCGCATCCGGGAAATGACTCCAGTCATAGCCGGCCACATGAGCCGAAGAGTAATAGAGGCTTTCACCTTCCACGAGAAATTCCTTTGGCGTATCAGGACTCCCGTCATCATCATACCAGATGGGCAGGTAATCCCTCAGAGGCTTTGGACCTGATGTGTACTCGGGTCCGGGGCCGAGAAAGAAAGCCGCGGGATCTATCCGTACCACGTTGGGGATTTCCGGCACATCAAACAAGGGAGAAAATCCCTGAAGAATCTCATTTACATCAGCAGCATCAATGTACACAGGCTGACCACCGCCTTTGTCCACCATTGCAAGGCTCTGCTCCAGTTTCCAGAAAAGTGCAGAAACACTCTGGTGCACGCTGTCAAACACCTGGGCCAGATCGGCATTGAGAGTAAGAACAATTCCCTCGGGCATGGAAGGAACGGATATTACATCTCCAACCTCTGCACCTCTCACTCCAATGATGAACTTATCCCCGGGCGAGAACCTGCCCAGGGGTACGGTGTCAACAAATCCCAGAACATTGTCTGTAACGTCGGCGTCAACCTGAGCCTGCTGAAAGAGGAAGGGTATAATTCCCTCGTCATCTGAGACATCTTCTGCCACTTCACCGGAATCATTCAGTGCACGCAGAAGGTCAAGCCAGCGGTTGTCAATGTTGTCAAATCGAACCCGGTCTTCCGCATTACTGGAAAGGCCAAAAGGTCCGGATTCCAATCCATAAGGGCCCCAAGAGAGCGGATCATTTCAACCGTGTTCTCCTCGTTCAAATCCGGCATCTGAAAAACCTCTACTTCGAGAGAATGAGAATAGAGAAAATCAAACATGGAGAGGATAAACTCTCCAACAGCATAAACAACCCGAGCCACTGTCTGATCCCACTGGTAACCCAGTGTGACGGAGAATGACATCCAGGATTCAGGGCCGGTGATGGAAAAGTTCACCCCATAAGGCGTGTAAAAAGTACAGTTGTTCTGATACGCATAAAGAGCATTGTCCCTCAATTCGGTAATCAGGTTTTCATAGGGATCGAGATAAGTGTGCACGTAACTCATCAGGTCAACACCCAGGGTCTGAATGTCTGAAAGAGCATTTTGGGTCGCTGCTTCCGCTCCCATATTCATCAAGTTTTCAAGTGTGTCCAGAAGCTCCTGAATATTGACCAGCATGTAGAGGTAGTGTTTCTCACATTCAGTGAACTCTCCGTCCAGCTCAGGCTCCTGTTCCTTGACTGCGCTGTAATCACTGGAAGCAAGGGCCTGGTACACACTTTCCTTCACATCCGGGGCATTTTCTTTCACCCCGTCAGAACATGAACACATGAAGGCAAAAATTAATGCCCAGATGACCCACCCTTTATTCCTCATAAAAATCACCTCCTTCCCCCTCTAAGGAATGATGCCTCTATCACTTCTATCTATCATAAATAATTATATCAAATACTTCGGCAGAGCGCTTTAAAATTTTCGAGTGCACTTTTTTGAAAAAAAATAGCAGGTGTGACGAACTTAACAGCAAATGCAAGAAAGATTCGCTATTTTTTTATTGCAAAATACACATCAAAATGTAAGATGTTTATGAAGTTTATGGAGATTATAAATTCAAACAATCAAACCCTGAAGGAGGTGGTGATATGAGAAGAATCACCAAGATTGTAACAGGTTTGTCTGTCCTCGCATTCCTCGCTGCCTGCGGAGGTGGGGTTAAGCCGCCCGAGTGGGTTACGAAAGGTTCGGGTGCGTTCCCCGGAGATCAGGGCGCTGTACTTTATGGAGTGGGTGTGGCGAGCAAATCTCCAAATATTGCTCTCCAGCGAAAAATTGCAGATAACCGTGCGCGCCAGGAACTTGCTGCTCAGATCAGCACTTATGTGGCCACTTTCATGAAGGATTTCATGGAACAGCACAAGGACTATTTCAATCCTGATGCAGCAGGATCAGATGAACTCGTACAGTTCGTTTCCAAGTCCGTATCCGAAGCCACACTCGTAGGTTCTCAGATCGTGGACAGGTGGACCGATCCACGAGACGGCACCCTTTACAGTCTGGCCGTCCTGCGTGTAGACGACGTGCTTAATCAGATCAAGGAAAAAACCAAGCAGGCCATCCGTGCACAGCACAGGGCCGTGGTTGTGGAAAAAGCCAACGAGCTGGTAAAAGAGCTGGATAAGGCTGTAGAGCAGAAAAGGCAGTACGA
This sequence comes from bacterium, assembly GCA_024275095.1. Classification (GTDB taxonomy): domain Bacteria; phylum JAJRZV01; class JAJRZV01; order JAJRZV01; family JAJRZV01; genus JAJRZV01. Next base: position 6,002 of record JAJRZV010000018.1, read on the forward strand.
GTCCGGGGTGGTCCAGTAACCGGTTACTTTTTAAAAGTCCGAAACAATGAAAAAAAAGGGAGGTTGCCGTGGAAGAAGGGTAATCTCCCTTTTTTTACTTCTTCTACTTTTTTCTCCATTTCCAGCATGTTCACCCTCACAAACGCCTCACGTTCCATCGTGGATAAAGCGTACCCCGGCAGAACACGGTTATGTTTATGCTGTCGGTTCCTGCGGAAAAACATTCTTTCCACGAGACGCTGAAAATTGCGCGCGTCGGGACGGTGTTGTCAACCTTGCCCTCATGTTGAACGCGTCCGTCAGTGAAAAGACGGTAACGTTCACGGGCAAGCATACAGTAACTACCGAAAGTGCTTTAGATGTATATCTCCCTGTGGACATACTCGCGAAAATCACTGAAAAAGCAGAAGTTGTTGATATATGGTACGACGAAAAAGGGTTATCAGGTCCGCCAGGCACCACGTATGCGCTGCTGAGAACACCGTTAAAAGAAATTGCTCAATTCGGAGCAGCCCGTCCACCACAAGAAGAATGGAAGGACATAACACTTTCCGCGGTTAACCAGTGCAAGGGAAGTTTTTCCAAAGTGCTGCTTAAGTCTAAAATAGCTGCCGAAGGCATCTGCCCGCCCCGTTTTTTCAGAAAAGATGCTATGCTGTGTGCACGCAAAGAAGCATTTGCAGAACTTGCCAGAATAATAGTGGTGTCTGTAAAGGAAGTGATACTCGATTTCGTGGACAATTCCCGTACTGGTTCTTACATAATCTCAACCATAATCACCGACGCTGTTCTCAACGGTGCAGTACTTGATAAATTTTTCTTCGACGAAAATGGTAATGCTCATGCTGTCGTATCAATCAGTGGCAAAAATCTCACCCAGAGCATCGAAAACACTGCCAAACACCTCCGGAGAAGTGGCAAAGAAGGAACAGCAAACCTACTAACGTGCCTTTTGAAGCACATTACATTCGGGAAATGAACCCCGATGCTCAATCACTCAATGTGGCTGATGCCCTCCTTCAAATGCTACTTCAGAAAGAAATTAACACGTGTTTTCAACTGCCGGGCAGCCAGGTAATCCATTTTCTCTCCAGTAAAGTGCTAAAAAAATTCAAAGTGGTGGATATGGTCCATGAAAGTCACGGGGTGTACATGGCGGGGGGTTATGCAGCAGCCTCAGGTCGTGCGGCACTCGTACTCACCGCCGGGGGACCGGGTGTACTCAACACCGTATGTGCCCTATCTCACCTTTCAAAATACAGTTTTCCGTGCGTGATGATCTCAGGAACGGTGTCAAAAAGTGGAAGGATTTCCCATGCATTTCAGGATATTAACGTCTTTCCGGTGATACAAAAAGTCGTCAAAAGTGCTGTGCGTCTTACAGAGCCTGCAAATCTGGACAGAGTAAAAGACCTTGTTGAATTGACACTTAAAGAACCGGCGGGGCCCGTATATCTGGAGGTACCGATAGAAATACAAAAGTTGAGTCTCTCGACACCGCAGTTAAAAATCAGACATTCTTCCTGCACTCACAGGAACATATCACTTAAACATGACCGGAAAAAAATGCTTAAATCCAGAAAGCGTGTTGTAGTCATCGCTGGCGAGAGGTTTTTAACAAATCCTGCCTTAAAGAAAACTTTAAAAACTTATCTGCAAAAATACCCCGTAGCGGTTGTAGCACCATACGGGATAAAGGGGGTGCATCTCCATGAATTGAAGCTCGTGCCCCTTCTTCATCCAGAAAAGATTTTCCAGCAAGATGTGCTTGTGGTTACAGCTGGTGTGGGAAAAGACTGGCGGATAAAAGCTCTGTTAAAAGGCCTTAACACGGAGGTTCTTAGAATCGAGAGCTGTGAAATTGATTCCCTCTTCAAAACAATGAACAGAAACCTTCTTGATGGAGAATGGGTACAGGCACTGGAAAAATACGAACACCACCTCATTGAGGAATACGTCAGCACCGGGGACTCCAACCCGGCGGTACTCCTTCAAAAGGTGGCCAAAGTCCTGTGTGAACCTGTGAATCTGGTAGCAGATGGAGGAGATGCTTCGGTACTGGCCGAATGTTTTTTCCCTTCCGGATTAACATTATCGTTTGCTGGTCCCGGACCTCTCTGGAATATTGGAGCAGGACTGCCGACAGCAATTGGAATGTGGGTGGCTTCTGGCAAAAAAACCCTTCTCATCACCGGAGACGGATCTATGGGCATGTCATTTTCAGAAATATTCACCCTTAAAAAACTCAATGCAAACGTCAAAATTCTTGTTCTTAACGATGCATCGTGGGGACTGATCAAAAAAACACACGGAAATGAAGGAAAGTCTATACAGAGGGCGACAGAACTGGATGTTCGGCTGTACGGTGCAGCAGCAAAGGCGCTCGGCATAAGCGGCACAGATGTAGATATTCGAAAAGTTAACGAAAGGCTCCTCGCCCGTTTCTTCAGGAACAACGGACCCGCTGTTATTAATGTTTTCACTGGCAACAACAGGCCGTCGCATGCAAAACTACTGATACAAAAAGCTCTGGAGGGTTACCTGTGAAAATTGTAGAAATTGCTAACTACCACGTGCGTAAAGCAGCAAAAACACTGGGTATGTCCAAACGAATAGAGAAACTTCTCATAAATCCTCGTCGCGAGGTAAAGGTAGAACTTGTCATTGAAAAAGAAGACGGCACCCTTGGTATTTACACGGGCTATCGGGTTCAGCATTCTAACGCTCGTGGGCCGATGAAAGGAGGGCTGCGGTATCACCCCACAGTCGATGACGACGATGTAAAAGGCCTGGCATCTCTCATGACCTGGAAGACAGCGCTTGTAAATATTCCATTTGGTGGAGCAAAAGGTGGAATATCCGTCGATCCCGCGGAGCTCTCCGAAAAGGAAAAAGAGCTACTAACGCGTAAATTCGTCGAAAGTATCCACGAAATCATTGGACCAAACATCGACATTCCTGCCCCGGACGTCAACACCAACCAGCAGGTGATGGCGTGGATTATGGACGAATATGCAAAATTCCACGGATTCGAACCGGCGGTTGTCACCGGAAAACCTGTTGATCTCTTCGGCTCCCCTGGCAGAGAAGAAGCAACCGGCCGTGGAGTCTTCATCATTACAAAAACATACCTGGAGAGAATGGGTAAACCGGCAAACGTAACCACATTTGCCGTCCAGGGATTTGGGAACGTGGGTTCTCATGCAGCGTACTTTGCATGGGAAGCAGGTGGAAAAATTGTGGCCGTGTCTGACGTAACATGCTGTATTTACAATCCAGAAGGCATACACATTCCATCAGCTATTGAACATGTAAAAGCCCACGGTGCACTCAAAGGCTTTGACGGGGGTGAGGAAAAAGAACGCGACTTTGCACTCTACTGCGAGTGCGATGTACTTGTACCGGCAGCACTGGGTGGAGTTATCTCCACAGAAAATGCAGATGAGATAAGAGCGAAGATAATCGTTGAAGGTGCCAATGCCCCGATCACACCTTCTGCTGAGGAAACTCTGGAAAAGAAGGGCGTTCAAATTATTCCTGGAATTCTTGCTAATGCAGGAGGTGTAACAGCTTCGTACTTCGAATGGGTACAGAATATTCAGCGCTTCCGCTGGTCAAGAGAACAGGTGTACCGCGAAATGGACAAAATTATGCTCGAAGCCTACAACAAGGTGGATGAACTTGCGCGTGAGAAAAAACTGAAGTTTCGAGAAGCAGCGTATATCATTGCACTGGGCCGCGTGGCCAAATCAGTGGCGCTCAGGGGGGTAATGGGATGAAATGTCGACAAAAGCTTGAAAACCAGATAAGCAAATTAAAACTCTTCAAAAACTTCCCGGCTGACCTCATCAGAGAAATCTGTGAATTCTCCACCATTGAAGAGTACAGCAAAGGGGACATCATTTTTCATCAGGGTGATAAAGGAGATGCAATGTATATCATTCTTGAAGGCAAAGTGAAAATATGCAGGATAGAAAAAAATCAAAAAATTAAGATTGCAGAACTCTCCAAAGGCGACTTCTTCGGTGAAATGGAAATATTTGCTCCATCGCGTTCAGGTAGAGCCGGTGAAGCTGTTGCCATGACACGCACACGACTTTTAAAAATGGGCAAAAAGGAACTTCTGAAAGCCATCTCATCGGGAGCCAAGTCGGCAACACGTTTTCTTCTTACACTCAACAAAGTACTCATACAGAGACTTCGTAAGATGGATGAAGCATATACCCGTCTATTCATTGAATATCATGGGAAAGAAAAAGTTGATGAACTACGTACACTGAAGGAAAAAATACTGAAAGAGTGGAAAATATAAATAGACCCCCTATCCACCAAGAGAAATCATGCCTTTTGACGCAGAAATATGCGGTTTTTCTGCCGAGTCTCCCGGAGGCTTGAAAAAAGGCTGCGGCGGAGGGCAGCAGCAATCTCTGCATCTGATTTGCCTTCCCTCAGCATTTTCTTGATGTCAGGACCCAGCGGACTGTAAAGGCATAGCCGCAATTTACCACTACTTGTAAGTCTGATCCGGTTGCACTCTCCACAAAAACCCCGTGTTCTGGCCGGGATAATTCCAAATTCCACCCCCGGACGCGAGGATGAGTATACGTTTTCAACACCTTGTGAACGCAGGTAAGCAACGTGTGTCACACATTTCAAAAATTTCAACATTTCCTTTTCGCTCATGTACCCCTTTTCGGACCAGGAACTACCTGTCTCCACCAGCTCAATAAATCTGACTCTGATACCTGTCTCGCGGGAGAAATTTAAAAAATCCAGCATTTCTTCGTGATTCTGTCCCTTTATGATCACAACGTTGAGTTTTACGACCAGTCCTTCCCGACGGGCGGATTCTATTCCATTCAACACGGAATAGAGCTCGTCACGTCCTGTAATGCTTCTGTAAACCCGGCGGTTGAGAGAGTCAAGGCTCACATTAACACGTGTGACCCCAGCACGGCGAAGTTCACCAGAAAAATCCGCAAGTAAAGTTCCATTGGTTGTTAGAGTCACCTCCTGTATCCCTGGCATCGAAATTATACGCTCCATGAGCCCCACCGAGCCCTTTCGCAGAAGAGGCTCACCCCCAGTAAATCGAACGCGAGAAATACCCAGAGCTGCAAAAATCTGAATTACACGGTGAATCTCTTCAAGTGACAGCAGTTCTCCTTCGGGGGTAAAGTATTCGCACTGCGCTGCAGGAACACAGTAACGACACTTCAAATTACACCTATCAGTAAGAGATACGCGAAGGTATGTAATTGTCCTGCCCAGCCCGTCTCGCAAGTGAAGCACCCTATTCTTTCTGTTCCTCGTCAGAGGCGGAACTCACCTTTTCAGAAATGGCTTTCTTGTCCTCTCCACCACCTTCATCCACCTCTCTCACTGCTTTTCTGAATTCTCTCATGGCCTTGCCCATGCCTTTGGCAACCTCTGGCAGCTTCCTGCCTCCAAAGATAAGCAGAACAATGGCCAGAATAATGAGTAGTTCATAAAAACCCATTGTCATAGGATATCACCTCCCATGGCAGAATATACAGGGCCGATCGGTTTCTCTATCGAGCCCCGGATGCTTCTCGACCCATCCCGGGGGATGTGGATTGCCCCCGATACCCCCTGCACGATGACATTCAATACAATCTGTTGCAGCACCTCTTTCATGACACGAAACGCATTTGACAATATTTCGTCTGGCTTCAGTTCCGTGATTCCATGCAGATGGATGAGGATTTCGAGGAAGCGACGAAGAACCTGGAGCGTAAGACTTGTCTACGTGACAATCGTAGCAATAACTCTGTGTATGACACCGATAGCACCGGTCTGGCTCCACCTTTGCCTCAACGAAGTGCCGTGATATCCAGTTGCCTCTGTGGGGGAAGGTGCTTTCTACATCTTCAGGATTTTTCTCCGAGGGTTTCAACGATTGTTTGAAAGAGTGACACTCTGCACAGTAAGTTCGGGAATGACATTTTTCACACTCGGCTGATCTGTTGACAGCCACTGATTTATGCACATCAACCCATACAGCGTTATGAGTAAGGATTTCAAGTCTTACCGATGTGTCATGACATGTGCTGCACCGGGCTTCCTGTATAGTGTCTTTATGCTGAATGAACACCTGTCTCCGCGTGGCTGCCAGCACATTTGAAACACATGTCAAAAAGAAAAGCCAGGTGATAACGGCGATTCTCTCTTTCATCTTCAAGACCAACTCTCACAATTCATACGTAAGTTTTCCCATTCCCTTAATTCTCCACGTATATTCTACACCCCCGGCAATACTTACAGCTGCTGTAATTTTTACATTTTCAACCAACTCGTATTTTAACGAAATGGTAGATTCATAACTCCAGAGCATATCCTCACGAACTTCCTCATCAAAAACATCCCACACTGTATCCACGTTCCCTTGCAAGGAAGTCAGGATAAGTGCACTGGCAGCAAAACGAAGTTCCGTATAACTGGTGTCGGAACGCAACCTCGAAGCATGAAGTAACAGCAGGTATCTCTCCCCGTCAAAATAGCGTTTCGCCTTTATATAAATACGATGAGCTGCGGTTCGGCTGTCCGCATACATCAAAAATTCATACCCTGTGCCCACCATCACACCTGACACCTCGAACAATCCGGAAACTTTCAAATTTGCGTAATCACCTGATGCAAACACACTTAAAACAGACTGATTCCCGAGAAAACTCATTGCACTTTTCGTCCCTGCCTCTACAGCAAACAGTTTCCACATTCGTGAAGCAGGGTAATATGAAAATGTCACAGATGAATCATGCAGTCTGCTGTAAGTAATATCATAACTCAAATATCCGGTAATATTCATCGAAGGAGAAATATGAAACCAGCCGTCAAATCCGAGCCTGTTAAAATTCACGTCTTCACGTTCTTTTTGCAAAAAATACGAAACCCCCAATTCTGCCCTGGTCCCCCACCGGTGACCTGCTCTAAATCCGGCAAGCCAGTCACCTTTGCGTGACCCATCCATATCATTGAGAGGAATGCCCGTGTAAAGATTTATCGAAGTTCCACCTTTTGTGCTGAACGATACATATCCACCATCCATCTGGAGTGTAAGAGGGGCTGCACCTGCATTAATCAGCATGCGTCCCACCTTCGTATCCAAACGGGCATCACTGCTTCGGAAACGCACATATCCGTAAAGGAGACTACCCTTCCAGCGCTCTTCCTTCCACCAGTCCCACGTTTCCACTTTCGCCCAGCCGGAAAAGACAACTTCGAGTCCCTTCACCCCAACATCCAGTGCTTCAATATCAGCAAACTCGTAAAGAGGAGCAAGGGTCGCTTCAACATTACCTCTGACATCCGGATAAACGGTAACGATCGTGCGTAATCTTGTGTGCAGAGAATAAGCACTGCTACTTGCAGGAACTCCGACGGATAATACTGCAAAAAAATATAAAAAGAAAAACACTCCTCTTGAGCACATAGACGTAAAGGAGCGATTCACCCGGATCCTCCTCCTTTAGAAATGGAAATCAAAATCTTTTCAGACTTTACTGCTGAGGCTAATAAAAATCAAGCACCCGACCCCGGATTTCTATCGCAAAAAGCAGGTCTTACAGGTATATTGAAAGTATAAAATGAAAACAGGTGTGCATATCGCCGGTGTGGTCCTTGTTGGTGGCAAAGGTAAACGTATGGGATGTGACAAACTATCCCTGGTTATTCGAGGGCATCGTGTGCTGCAGTACGTGGTAAACGAGCTTGCACAGGTCTGTGAGGAAATCATATTCGCGGGACGCAGTGGAGGACCCCGGATCACCTGCCGCAAGCCCACAAACTGGATACCTGATATCATACCGGAACGCGGGCCGCTCGCTGGAGCAGTCTCGGCTATGAAACATTCAAGAGCGCTCTGGTTTTTGATAATCCCATGTGATATGCCATTTTTAAATGCAGCGGTATTTCGACGCTATCTCGCTGAAAAAGAAACAGCCTCTGTTATTGTTTCTCCGTTCCGCGGTTTTCCTGTACTGATACACCATTCAGTATTACCAGTGCTGGAGAAAGCCCTGAAAATGGAAAGTCTTTGCTTTTTTGACGTAATATTTCAGGCTTCCTCCGTACGAATGCTGTCCAGGGAGAAACTTGCAGACCTCGGGAATCTCGATGTAATCTTCTGTAATATTAACACACCTGAAGATCTTTCATTTGCAGAACAGGTGTTCACGTCCGTGTGGATGTAAATTCCAATGAAAGTAAAAGTTAAATATTTCGGCATATTAAAAGATATTACCGGTGTTCCAGAAGAAACCCTTGTCACGAATACAGCAACCATTGAAGAGCTGCTTCGCTCCCTTGCAGCACGTTATCCCCTGCTGGCACAACATATAGAATCAGTACGTGTTGCTCTCAATGGTCGGCTGGTGGATAAAAGCAACTCTGTTGAAAACGATGGTGAAATAGCACTGCTTCCTCCTGTAAGCGGAGGCTAAAAATGGGAAAAATCACTCGCAATCCCATAAACATTCAAAAAGTTATAGAAGACGTGTCACTACCTCACTCAGGGGCGGTGGCTGTATTTACCGGGACAGTGAGAAATCACGACCGCGGTAGAAAAGTGGCTTATCTCGAATACGATTGCTATGAAACAATGGCTGATGAAGAACTGATCAAAATTGAAAAAGAATTAAGTAAAAAATACAGACTCAATGCCTGTTGTATCATTCATCGGATTGGTCAGCTCAGGGTCGGAGAAATCAGCCTTATAGTCGCTGTATCTTCCGACCACAGGAAAGAAGCCTTTGCTGCTCTTTCCGAAGCAGTGGAGATGGTAAAAAAACGTGTACCCATATGGAAGAAAGAATATTTTACCGATGGCACGTCTGTGTGGATTAATGGAGAAAAGCTGGAGGTCGGAAATGATTGACATCAGTAACAAATACAACACCCTTCGGTTTGCCAGAGCAAAAGCCCTCGTAGAATTATCGCTTGATACAATGGAGAAAATCCGTACCGGAAACCTTCCCAAACAGGACCCGCTTGCAGTCGCCCGTGTCGCAGCCATACAGGCAGCAAAAAAGACATGGGAAATTGTACCTTACTGTCACCCTATACCACTCGATTGGGTTAATGTAGAGTTTGACATAACCGGGAATACCATTTGCATCATCGCTGAAGTAAAAGCCGTCTACAAAACAGGAGTGGAAATGGAAGCGATGACAGCTGCCTCTGTGGCAGCTATTACACTGTACGACATGCTCAAACCTGTGGATGCAGACATTGTTATCCGCGAGATCCGGCTGGAAGAAAAGAAAGGGGGTAAATCTGATTACACAGACACCTATGACAGATCGCTCACAGCGGCTGTTATTGTTGTGTCAGATTCAGTTTCCGCGGGTGAAAAAGAAGATCGGGCAGGAAAAGCCGTAATAGCAGAGTTAAAAAAATACAACCTGCACATAGAAGGTTACGATATTGTACCCGACGAAAAAGAATTAATAGAAGCCGCTATAAAAAAGTATGCAGATGAGAAAAAAGTGGATATGATTCTCACATGTGGTGGTACGGGCCTGGGCCCGAGGGATGTGACTGTTGACGTGACTGCAAAGCTTATCGAGCGGGAGGTACCCGGAATCAGCGAGACTATTAGAAAATACGGAACAGAACGCACACCTTACGCCATGCTTTCAAGGGCCATAGCCGGCGTGAGAGGTCGAAGTCTTATCGTAAATCTTCCCGGAAGCACCAGAGGCGCCACAGAAAGCATCCAGGCCATCATGCCGGGAGTGCTGCACATATTTCACATGATGGCAGGTCGCGGGCACAATAAAAACACAGGAGAAAAAGAATGACGGATATCATTGTATCCAGGGCTGTAAAAATCTTGTTTCTCCTCAATCAAATCAATCAAAAGGGCAAGTCCTTCAAAATCACAATTCCCCCCGAGCAGGTGGAAAGGATACTGCGTACAGCTTACATGGTGTCGCTCATGCTCCTGATTTCCTGCTTTCTCATTTCCTGGTTAGTCTCATTCTCCCTGCTTCTCAAAGGTGTAAGCAGAAAGATTATGCTCCTTTTTTCCGGTCTCATGTTCGCAATAATGTGGGCTCTTTATCTTTCACTTATGGGACCCTACGGATTGAAGATAGGCACTATACCTGCATCTGTGACCATTGTATTCGGGGGAATAACAGGCTGGGCAGTGGGCAGAAATCGAACGTCGAACATTGTGAAATTTGGAGTGGCCCCCTTTGCAGGGGGTATAATAAGCCTCACATCTTTTCTTCTATTCACCTTTGTATTTAAAAAATTGTTTTAGAAAAC
>JAJRZV010000128.1 GCA_024275095.1 bacterium
AACAGATAAAACCTTCAAGCCAAGATTTTCCAGGAACATTCTGCGAAGCGTGAGACGAAGTTTATAGTGAGGTTTATACTTCGCTTTCTGCGAAGAGCGTCTCATCGGGTTTCTCCTTTCCCTCTTCAAACAATTCGTAAAGCAGGAACCTCAAATCAGATGCTGCGAGATTCCTGTAAAGGGAACCATCCACCGCCACCGAAATTTCGCCGCGTTCTTCAGACACGACAATTACCACAGCATCCGTCTCTTCCGAAAGGCCAAGCGCTGCTCTATGTCGGGTACCGAGATCAGGGGCCAAATCTCTGGTGGATGACAGCGGCAGCACACAGCCTGCCGCAGTAATCCGACCACGCTGGATAATGACAGCTCCGTCGTGAATCGGCGAATAGGGTAGAAATATACTCATAAGAATTTCTTTGGTGACATTGGCATCAATCTTTGTACCGATTTCAATAAAATCATTAAGGATGACCTTACGCTCGATGGCGATAATAGCTCCGATCTTTCGTCCGGCAAGTTGATTTACAGCTTTTACAATCTCTTCGATAATTAACGGTGCACCAAATGAAGGGACAGAGGAAAAAAAGGGATTTTTACCTACCTGTACAAGAGCTTTGCGGATGTCGTTTTGAAAAATCACAATAAGAATAAGCACAATGGAACTGAGAAAATTGTTAAGCATCCACTGGAGCATTGTGAGGTTCAGATACTGGGAAAGGATAAAAGCTGAAACCACTATGAGAAGGCCAAAAGCCATTTGACCGGCCCGGGTCCCCCGCAGGGAATACATAATGCGATAGATGATGTACGAAACAATTCCGATATCTACCACGGCGCGCAGAATATCAAATCCGCTGGGAAGCCACATTACCTCTATCCTCTGAAGAATAACTTTCTGGAAGGCCTGCTTTCAGCATCGCCTCCATTATGCGGGCAATCTGAACCGCCTCGGATACATCGTGGACACGCAAAATCCTGGCCCCGTGAAGCACTGCCACAGCAGACGTGGCAATCGTTCCCGGCAGCCGTTCTTCAGGAGCTGCACCCGAAAAATGCCCGATAAAGGACTTCCTTGAAACCCCTATTAGAATGGGACGTTTGAGAGCCCAGAAATACTCAAGATGCTTGAGAATGATCAGGTTGTGTTCCGGCTTTTTACCAAATCCAATGCCCGGATCCACGATAATGCGTGTGCGCTGAAGACCTGACGATACCAATCTGTCAATGCTTTCGTGAATGTAACCAAACACTGTCTCAAGCATGTTTTTGTAATCTGTTCTCTGCTGCATCACCTCAGGCCGTCCGGATGTGTGCATCACCACAGCACCCGCATCATACGAAGCCACGACTTCGGCCATCTCCTCATCAAATCGCATGCCGCTGATGTCGTTGACCACATCCGCTCCTGCATCAAGAGCTGCACGTGCAACTTCAGCCTTGTAAGTATCCACTGATATAATCCCATCCCACAATTGCCTGAGTTCTTTTATCACCGGTACAACGCGCTTTATCTCTTCTCTTGCACTTACGGGTTTTGCACCGGGCCTGGTGGACTCACCACCCACATCAATGATGTCCGCACCTTCACGAATATGTTTTTCAGCGAGTTTGATTGCTTCAGAAAATGTGGGTCCGCGACTTTCACGGTAAAAGGAGTCCGGAGTTACATTGACTACTCCCATAACCATCACACGTGTGCGAAGATCTATGGGCTCTCTTTCCTTCAGTTCCCATACCCATTCACAGCAATTCGAAACATCAATATCATCAAAAAATTTCTTCATCATGTGAGAGCATCCTGTCAGCAAAAACCAGCCTCTCGATTCTTCTTTTCTTTGCATTACAGTAAAACCACACATATCACGCATTGCAAACGCGGAAATTTTCTCCGGAGTCAATTTCGAGTTTTCCGAGACAAGCACACACCACGTTCCAGGCACCAGATTATCCACACAACCGCTTAAAACACTAAATAACTCCTTCACAACCTCCACATCCCTTTCGTCACGAAGAAAGAAAAGGCGATATCCCAATGTCAGGCCTCTTTTGCCTCCTGCGTTCGGACCTTTAATTCCCCGGTTGAATTTATAATTTCATCTATATCCTGTGCCTCAAGCACTTCTCTCTCAATCAGTGCCGAGGCCATGTTATGAAGTACAAAATTCTTTTGCGAAAGAATGCTCTTCGCCCTCTCATAGCAATTGAAAATAATTTTTTGAATTTCATTATCCACCTGTATGGCAGTCCGCTCCGAGTAATTCTGCTGACGGGCGAGTTCTTTTCCAAGAAATATGTGTTCCTCTACCCTGCCCAGTGTCATAGGTCCAAGAGTCTCGCTCATCCCCCACTCGCACACCATCCGGCGAGCTATATCCGTGGCACGTTCGAGGTCATTGGAAGCACCTGTAGATAGTGTTTTCAGAGCAAGCTCTTCAGCAGCCCTTCCTCCTAAGAGAACGGTGATCTGATCTATCAGGTATTCCTTTGTATAAGTGTACCGGTCCTCCTCCGGAAGTTGCTGAGTTAACCCAAGAGACATTCCGCGTGGAATAATAGTCACTTTGTGAACAGGGTCAGAATGTTCCACACTCTTGGCAACGATCACGTGTCCTGCTTCGTGATATGCAATAACGCGTTTCTCTTCATCCGAAATAATCATTGTACGACGTTCGCGGCCCATAAGTATTTTGTCTTTCGCTTCCTCGAAATCCTGCATCTCAACCTTTGAACGCCCTTCTCTCGCAGCAATAAGAGCGGCCTCGTTAACGAGATTCGCCAGATCTGCTCCTGAAAAACCCGGAGTACCTCTCGCTATCACAGAAAGGTCAACATCTTCTGCAAGGGGAATCTTTCGCGCGTGCACCTTCAGGATAGCTTCACGTCCCTTAACATCTGGTTTCGGAACGATGACTCTTCTATCAAAGCGACCAGGCCTTAAAAGTGCAGGGTCAAGAATATCCGGTCGGTTGGTGGCAGCAATTACAATAATGCCCTCATTGCTCTCAATTCCGTCCATTTCCACCAGCAACTGGTTAAGTGTCTGCTCGCGCTCGTCGTGACCTCCTCCCAGACCCGCACCCCGCAACCTGCCCACTGCGTCAATTTCATCTATAAACACAATACAGGGAGCGGTTTTTTTCGCCTGTTCGAATAGATCCCTCACACGAGAAGCTCCCACACCTACAAAAAGCTCAACGAAATCTGAACCACTGATAGAATAAAAAGGCACTCCTGCTTCTCCTGCAATGGCTCTTGCAAGAAGAGTTTTTCCCGTGCCAGGGGCACCGATGAGAAGCACACCCTTCGGGATCTTGGCACCAAGCCGGGCAAACCTTTTGGGGTCTTTGAGAAAATCAACAATCTCACGCAGTTCCTCTTTTGCCTCCTCTATACCCGCCACATCGTCAAAGGTAACTTTCTGTTTATCTTTATCAATGAGTTTGGCACGTGACTTTACAAAAGAAAGGGCTTTGCCTCCGGCCATCTGCATGTTGCGCATGAAAGAAATCCAGAGAAATACAATCACAAGCACCGGTACCCACGTAATAAGGAGGTTTTTCCAGAACGCATCAGCATCAGCAGGTTTAACACGAATGGTCACACCGGCCTGGGCAAGTTTTTCAGTCAGTTTGGGGTACTCAGGAGCATATGTTTTAAAACGTTTTTTATTTTTCAAAGTGCCCGAAATCTCCTCACCCTGAATCACCACCTCTACAATTTCTCCCTTTTTCAGATGATTGAGGAATTCACTGAAAGGGATTTCTGGTGCTGGTGTTACTCGAGAAAGATACTTAAAAATTGTCATAAAAATAAGGATTATAACCAGCCACAGAAGAATATTTTTCAAATTTTGGCGCATTTTAACACCGTCATTGTGAAAAGTTTACCATTGCATTCATCTATATGACAAGGTTAACATGCTAAAAATACAAATTCAGCAAAAAGACAACTTTTGAAATGGGATACGCAGGAGATAGAAAAAATACTCCAACAGTGCTGGAAGCACGAGAGATAACGAAAAAATTCCCTACACCGGAAGGAGGCGAGGTTACGGTTATCTCCGGTGTTTCCATCAGCATTAATGAAGGTGAATTCACCTCCCTCCTGGGACCGTCAGGTTCTGGTAAATCAACGTTCTTAAGAATACTGGCGGGTCTCATCCCACCTTCTTCCGGCACTTTGTTATATCGAGGGCAGCCGGTCAATCACCTGCGCCCGCGAACGGCCATGGTCTTTCAAAATTATGCCCTTATTCCCTGGCTTAATGTACTGGAAAATGTGGAACTGCCTCTTATTCCTCTGGGATTCAGTCGCCGAGAAAGAGAAATAAAAGCACTGCGAGTGCTGGACATGGTTGGACTGGATGGCTACGAAACCGCTCACCCGCGAGAGCTCTCGGGAGGAATGAAACAACGTGTTGGACTGGCGCGCGCACTAGTGGTGGACCCTGAAGTTCTTCTGATGGATGAACCCTTCTCTAACCTTGACGTGCTTACTGCAGAAAACCTGCGTAGAGACCTTCTGGAACTGTGGAACAGGGAAAAGCTCCACACCCGGTCCATTTTCATGGTCACACACAGCATTGAGGAAGCAGTTTTTATGTCCAACAGGTGTATCATTTTCAGTAAAAATCCTGCTAAGGTTATTGCAGAAGTAGAAATACCCCTGCCCTATCCACGAGACATGCGATCCAAAGAATTCATGAAAATTGTAGATAGAATATACACGCTCATGACCAAGCCACTCGGCGAAAGGCGCGTAATACTTCCTGAAAAAATTGAAATGCTCCCTCACGCCAGACCCGGCGGTATTATTGGATTGCTGGAACTGTTGCTTGAGCGGGGGGGAAAGGTTGACATGTGGGATTTTGCCCAGGATCTAAACCTGGAAATAGATGACATTTATCCCAGCATTGAAGCTGCCAATCTTCTGGGTTTCCTCAAAATCGAAGAAGGTGACCTTATCGTTACTGACAAAGGCCGTGAAATTGCAGAAGCGGACATCATCCATCAGAAAATTTTGTTCCGCGAAGCCCTCATAGACCATATTCCCCTCATCAGGCAAATGTATAATCTTTTAAAGCAGACAAAACGCCGGGAACTTCCAAGGGACTTTTTTGTAGACCTTATCGATGCCTACTTTTCAGAAAGTGAATCAGAAAAACAGATTGACACAGCCATTTCGTGGGGACGATTCGCAGAGCTCTTCGGTTACGACGAAGAAACAGACAATGTATTCCTTGATCCTTCTGTAGAAGAAAGTAAAAGCTTAGCCCTTTCTTAAAACCAGCGTACCGGTTTTATTGAGGCCGTGGAATAACAATATCCATCCCGGGTTTCAGTCTGTTCGGATTGGGACCAATTTTATCCCGGTTGGCTTTATAGATAATTTTCCATTTTCTGGGGTTACAGTAGTACATGGCCGCAATCCAGTGTAAATCCTCTCCTTCCCTCACCGTATGAAGCAGAGGGTAATCCCAATCACACTTGAGAGACGTGATAAGTTCCCCGGGCTTGATAGGGGGTGGGGTTACGCGTATGGGCTCATGTACGGGAGGAGGAGCCGGGGCTGGTGAAGGTGACGGTGCAGGAGCTATTGCAGGAGTAGAAGGCTTTTCAACGGGTTTCACCGGTAACTCCACCGTCTCCTCAACCTCTTCAGAAGGAGCCTCTTCGATTTCTTCACTTACGGGCGCAGGGGTTTCTATAACTCCCTCTGGTTTACCCCCAGGAGGAGCTGCTGGTGGCGCTTCGGGTATGGAAGACTCGACCTCTTCTTCAACAGGAGCCTCTTCGCTCGGCGCAACAGCAGGAGCGGTTTCTGCGGGTATCTCCTCTTCCACACCTGCAGCGGTTGCTTCTTCAGGAACCTCCTCAGCAGGCACTTCTTCTTCTGGAACCAGTGCCTTCTCCCCCGTCTCCTCTACAGGACCGGTTTCAACGGTTTCTGCTTCTTCACCTTCCTCAGGTGCCAGTGCCTTCTCTTCCGTTGCCGGGGGAACTTCTTCTGTCACGCCCGCCTCTTCCACCTCTTCAGTAATTCCTTCGGTTTCCTCTTCTGGTGCAAGTGCTTTTTCAGCAGGCACCTCTTCTTCTATCACTTCCTCTTCTTCGGGTGCTGTTTCTGGAACTTCAGCTGCTTCCTCAGGAACAGCAGTAGCCTCTTCAGGGACGGTAGCTTCCTCAGGCAACACTTCCTCTTCTTCCACACCAGCTTCTTCGGTAACGGCTTGTCCGGCTTCTCCTTCTGGAGTGACAGCTTCTTCAATCCCTTCTTCTTTTGCAGGTACTTCCTCTTCCACAACAGCTTCTTCAGACGGAGCCTCTTCTACCGCCTCTTCCTCCACTGCAACGCCCTCCTCTTCAACACCCTCTTCCTCTGCGGCGGCTTTTTCTTCAACTGGCTCCGTCACCTCCTCTTCGGCAACCTCTCCTTCCTTCGGTGCTTCCTCCGGAGCCTCTTCTTCCTCTATAATTTCCTCTTCCTCTGCAGCAGTGACTTCTCCCGCCTCTGTCTCCTCAACCGCACCTTCTTCCGCCACTTCCTCTTCACCGGCCTCTTCAACAAGCTCTTCTCCTGTTACTTCTTCCGCTGGCTCCGGCTCTTTCACCTCCGCCTCTTCTGTCTCGGGCTTCACACCTTCAACTTCCTTTTCTTCCTCTGTTTCCTCAGCAGTGACGGTTTCTTCACCCTCCACAGGCTGGGCTTTTTCAGTTTCTGATTCTTCCTCGACTTCCGGGATCTCCTCGACAACCTCTACATCCTCTTCAATCACCGGTTCTTCTTCCCCGGTCTCCTCTTCGATTTCAACAGGTTCTTCCCCTTCTGTCGCGGTCAGCACCGCATTCTCATCCCCGTGAGCAAGTTGGGAAACAGGTAAAAAAGAGGTAGGCAAAAACAGCAGCATTGTTACTATCATCATAATTTTTACAGATATACATTTGGATAAAATAAATTTATTGAACAGCCGGTGTTGTTCCATTAGTTTTCACCTCCTTTCCCGTGCCCCCTGAATATGGTATTAGGAAAATTTCTCATTATCTAAACCCGGGGCTTCATTTTATTTTATTATTTTAAGATAAATTTTTACTGTTTAAAAGCCAAAATCAGACAAGCAGTGTATCTACTTGATAGAAGCAATTCGGTACACACGATGCGCTGATTAACGCACTATGCCTGACATCGCATCGAAGATATAGGCGCTGAAATCAATTGGTAAATTTATCAAAAACATATACACAAACCACTCAAGTGCACATGCTGTCTCTTTGACGAGTAAAAGGCTTGACAAAAACAAAAAATTGGTTTAACAATTTAACCAATATGACCATACTGCCGTTAAAAAGAACATCACTTCCTGCAGAAATCGCCTCGCGACTGCGGGTTATGATTTTCTCGGGCGAATTCAAACCCGGCGATCGATTGCCATGCGAAAGAGAGCTCGCTTCCATGTTTGGAACAAACAGAAACACTCTTCGAGAGGCCCTGCGTTCGCTGGAAATGGTGGGCCTTATAGAAATAAGACAGGGAGCAGGAATATTCGTTAAAGATGTTCGCATTCATGGGAACCTTTCACTGCTCAATCATTTCATCAAAGAAGGATATAAAAGTCCTTACGCCCTGGAAGTTCTGGAGGACATGTTCCTCTTTCGCAGACGTTTCTTTCAGTGGGTCATCCCGGAAGCCGTCGAAAAATGTGAATGGGAAGATCTCGACTTTATTCAAAACTCTCTTCGTGAAATCCTGAAACTGAAAGGCACTCCTCAATCATCCGAAATTTTCACACACGACACCGCTATATTCAGACGCCTCATTGCCTCCACCAGGAGAGCCTTTTACATGTGGACATTCAACACCATTGCAGAAATGGGCTGGAATATGATGAAAGTGGCGGGGGAAAACTGGATCTTTCCCGAGTTTTACTTTCACACGATGAAACGTTTTGTGAAAAAAGTGCTTGCAAAAGATGTAAAGGGCGTAATGAAAACACTGGAGACACATCTTAAACGTATGGATAACTTCACGCTCAAACTATCCAGAAACATTCTTTCACAGGGGTGAAAAAGTGAAATTGTCACGCAGGCGATTTTTGGGTTTCAGCGCAGGCGGAGCTGTTGTTGCTACAGCGGGGTACATTCTCCTGCGTCATTTATCGTACGGCCCTCCTGCAAAAAACCGCTGCCAGACAAAGCACCTGACACCGCGTGAAGTTTCAATCATTGAGAAACTTTTTCACGATTTTTTTGAGCCTGACATAACAGGATTTCCCGTGGTCATAGATAAAGTGATACGCCGTGCTGATGAATATATCGGATTATTGCCTTCCAGGAATAAAAGAATGCTCAAGGGTGGACTTTTAATTATCGAACACGGCACCCTTTTTTCACGTCGCATATTTAGTCCCTACACCCGCCTTTCCAAGGAAGATAGAATGCAGTACCTGGAAAGCTGGGAGTCTTCCTCGAGTATTATTAAGCGTCAAATCATCGCCGGCATCAAAATGTTCATAGGACTGCTTGTGTTTTCTCTGGAAGAACCCAACGAATTTCTGGGAGTGCACAAGGAGTGTGGAGGATGAGCGGGCGCATTCACAACTTTGAAGAAGTACCGGTCGGCACATCAATATCTACAGACGTAGTGATAATCGGTAGTGGATGCGGAGGAGCGGTAGCTGCTGCTTCGCTGGCTGAAAAAGGTTTCAACGTGGTGGTGGTGGAAGAAGGGCGGCACTGGAAGATCGAGGAATTCCCAGACGATTTTGTTACAGCCATGGAGAAATTGTACCGGGAAAAGGGTATGCGAAGTGCCGTCGGAAACACAGTTATAACGCTTCCTGTTGCCAGAATGCTGGGTGGCACATCCGTGGTCAATTCCAGTATTTGTTTTCGCATACCCGATTTCGTGCTCGACGAATGGGAGAAAGAAACAGGATTTGAAATTGACCGTGAAGAGTTATCAGCACATTACAGGGCTGCGGAAGAATTCCTCCGAGTCGGCAAACCAGGCCCCGAAATTGTTACCAACAACGACCGACTTCACAAGGAAGCAGCTGATATGCTGGGCTGGAACAACGACTATTTCGACCTCAATGCACCTGACTGTGAAGGGTGCAATCGTTGCAACATCGGGTGTCCCGTGGGCGGGAAAACCAGCATGGACATGAGCTATATCCCCCGCGCCGTTGCCGCAGGCGCCAGAATTTATACGTGTACGCGCGCAGACGAAATAATCGTGCGAAAAGGAATATCACGCGGGATAAAGTGTACTGTACAGGATCCTGACTCAGGTCAAATTCGAGGTGTCCTGGAAATCCTGGCACGTGCTGTTGTGCTTGCGGCTGGAGCCATAGAAACACCCGTGCTTCTCATGAAGAACAAACTTTGCAGCACATCCGGATGGCTGGGTCATAACCTCCACATCCACCCTGCTACCGGGGTTTTCGGTTTTTTCCCAGACCGCGAAATTAAACTCTGGCGCGGAGTGTTTCAGGGTCATTATATTGATGAATTCATCGAAGATGGATTTGTAATAGAAACAGCCTCTGTACCTCCAGAAGCCATATTCTCAGCCATGCCATTCATAGGAAAAAAAGCTGTCGAAATCCTGAAAAACATGGCTCACTTCACATCATCCGGCGCCATGATACGTGACTCCAGCAAGGGGCGAGTTAAACCCGGGGATGAAGACCACGTGAACATCACATATTTTGTAAACGAGGATGACCGCCGGAAATATATAGAAGGCATGTCAAAAATCGCTCTATTGCTACTCAAGGCAGGGGCAAAGTGGGTCAGGCCCGCCATTTATACTGAAGAGTTTATATACAGTGAAAGTGACATACTTCATGTGCTATCACATAAACATCTGAAACCAGAACATATCTTTTTATACGCAAGCCACCCACAGGGTACCGCACGCATGGGTACCATGAAAGACCGGACCGTAACAGATATGAACGGTGAAACCCACGAGGTCAAAGGGCTGTTCATTGTGGACGCCAGCGTATTCCCACTGGCAGCAGGAGTCAATCCCCAGCTGACCATTATGGCACTGGCATCATACCTGGCAGAACGAATCGCCAGTAAAATATAGGAAAAAGCATCGGGGTCTGGTCTCAACATTGGACATTCGGGATTTACGCCGGGGTTTTGCATGGAATTGGGGGAATAGAACCCGGGATCGCTTCGGTCGTCCTGCCTCTGGCAGGATCCCTTACAATAGCTGGATGTCGGGTAATATAAAGCGCGTGTTACCTGCGCGCCCCAAAAACAGGGACAGAGCGGGAAACACAAAGCTCAGCGCGAGAGGCTCATGTGACCGGTCACTGCTGCCCGTAGCACGAACCGAAAGCATCCGTGGCGGGAGCACGAAGATTCGAACTTGTAATGAAACCCATTCAGGAGAAAAATAATTCCATCCCTTTAGGTAAGGAGGAAGCTATGTTTGATTTCAAATTAACACCTGAACAAAAAAAACTACGTGAAGAAGTGAGAGAATTCGTCAAGTCTATTCCGCGTCAATTTCTGCTCGACCTGGACGCTGATAAAATACGGTACCCCAAAGACTACGTAAAAGACCTTGCCAGGAGGAAACTGCTGGGGCTGCGTTTCCCTGAAAAATACGGCGGTAGAGGCCTTGGCTGGCTTGAAGAAGTCATTGCCATTGAAGAAATCGGGGTACTTGGAACCACCCCTGCATGTCTTTACTCACTTCCCAGCATAGTTGGAGAAGCCATTAATATCTTCGGTACACAGGAGCAAAAAGAAAAGTATCTCAAGGCCACACTCGAGGGCAAGCTCTTCACTGCCGAGGCCCTTACAGAGCCGCGAGGCGGTTCAGATTTCTTCGGTGCAACCACCACCGCCGTGCGTGAAGGTGATTACTACATCCTCAACGGGCAAAAACGCTTTGTTGTTGGCTCTGAAGGAGCCGATTATTTCCTCGTATATGCACGTACTGATCCCAATGCGCCGGGACACAAATCCATCAGCGCCTTCCTCGTGGACCGTGATGAAACGGTGGAGGTGAAACACGTATACGGACTCATGGGAACACGCGGCGGGGGCACAGGAAGACTTTTATTTAAAAACACAAAGGTACCCGTAGAAAACCTCATCTGGAAAGAAAACCAGGGAGCAGACGTGTTCTACCAAATGATGATTCCCGAACGCATGACTTCTGCAGCCGGAGCACTGGGCATGGCAAAGGTGATTGAAGTGGCAGCCCGGTACGCTGACAGGCGCAAGGCCTTTGGCCAGAAAATTCGCAAATTCCAGGGGGTCAGTTTCAAAATTGCGGATTCAGTAACCAAACTCGATGCAGCACGAGCTCTTGTTTACTCCATTGCTGAAGCGATTGATAGCGGCAAAGAGGACCCTGGTAAGCTGCGAAGACTGGTATCCGAGGCAAAAAAATTCGCCACGGATGTGGCATGGGAAGTAGTCAACGATGCCATGCAGATCATGGGAGGCATCGCTTACACAAATGTTTATCCTATCGAAAGGATACTCAGAGATACCCGCCTCATTATGATCTGGACAGGTACCAACGAAATTATGAACCTCATCATCCAGCATGAATACTTTAAAGAAATCCTTGAAAAAGAACCCGAAGGAAGAAATATTGAAATGGATGCTCCAGATGCAGACAAGGAGGAAGAAAAAGTGTATGAGTAAATTATTTTATACTTGCATGAGCAGGGGGCAGCTGAATAATGGAAAAATCTCTTCTCAACCGTTTTAGAATGGATGGCAAAAAAGCGCTGGTAACAGGTGCTTCCAAGGGTATCGGGCGGGCGGTTGCTGTAGCTCTGGCAGAGGCTGGAGCCGACGTGGCTGTAGTGGCACGGTCCAAGGACCTGCTCTATTCACTGAAAGAAGAGATCGAGGGTTTTGGACGCGTATGTGTTGTACTTCCATGTGACGTTTCTCAGGAGTCAGCGGTAAAACGCAGTATAGAAGAAGCATGGGAAAAACTGGACGGACTCGACATTCTCATCAACAATGCTGGTGTAACTTCGGTTTCACCCGCAGAGGACCTGGATACCGAAAACTGGCGACGGATTCTGAGCATCAACCTGGATGGAGTTTTTTATTTCTGCCGCACATGGGGTAAAAAAGCAATCTCAGCAGGTAGAGGCGGTTCTGTAGTGAACGTTACAAGTGTTCTCGGACTTGTGGCCACGAAATACGTGGCTCATTACAGTGCATCCAAGGGTGGTCTCATCAGCCTCACACGCGCCCTCGCCCTTGAATGGGCACGTTATGGAATACGCGTAAACGCGGTGGCACCGGGATGGGTCAAAACCGAAATGACAGCGGGAATTCAACAAAGTCCCGACGTGTATCAGAAATACTTAAAAAACATTCCCATGAGACGATGGGCTGATCCTGAAGATATTGCAACAGTTGTATTATTTCTCGCCTCTGATGCCTCTTCTTACATGACCGGCCAGACAATAATTGTCGATGGTGGATTAACTATTTTATAGGTATTTTCCCAGGAGACCAGATGTTTAAAATCCTATCTGTTCTTTCAAATAGTCAAAGAAAATTTGCCTTGGAAATCCTGTGACGTTATTATCAAAACCTCATGAAGGTTCACAAGAAATTCGGTGCGCCTCCGGAAAAGGGATTTTTCGGACCTTACGGAGGCCGCTATGTCCCTGAAACTCTCCATTTCGCCCTTGACGAACTGGAGGAAGCCTTTCGGACATCCTTAAAAGACAGGAACTTTAAAAAAGAACTGGATTTTTATCTGAAAGAATATGCAGGCCGCCCCACCCCCCTCTACTTTGCAAAACGTTTGAGTGAAAAGTGCGGATTCAGAGTATATCTCAAGCGTGAAGACCTCTGCCATACGGGCTCCCATAAAATCAACAACACCATCGCGCAGGTGCTCCTGGCAAAACATATGAAAAAAAAGCGCATTATCGCAGAAACCGGTGCTGGCCAGCACGGTGTGGCCACTGCGACCGCAGCAGCGCTTTTCGGATTAAAATGCGAAATCTATATGGGCAAAACCGACATGGAGAGGCAAAGGCTCAACGTTTTCCGCATGCGCAGTCTCGGTGCAGAGGTTCACCCCGTATCCTCTGGGACGAAAACCCTGAAAGATGCCATGAATGAGGCAATTCGCGACTGGGTGACAAATGTCCAGACCACCCATTACGTTATCGGATCCGTTGCTGGACCGCATCCTTATCCCTGGATGGTAAGAACTTTCCAATCCGTTATAGGACGGGAATCAAAACAACAAATCCTCAAGAAAGAAAAACGGCTCCCAGATGCCGTAGTGGCCTGCGTGGGAGGTGGTAGCAACGCAATGGGGATTTTTCACGCTTTTCTCAACGACCCGGTGGAGCTTATCGGTGTAGAGGCCGCCGGAAAAGGGCTCTCCTCGGGAGCTCACGGAGCATCACTCACCAAGGGAGAACCAGGGGTTTTGCACGGAATGCATACGTATCTTCTTCAGACAGAAGACGGGCAGGTACAGAATCCTCATTCAATAGCAGCAGGGCTGGATTATCCTGGAGTCGGCCCTGAGCTCAGTTATCTGAAAGATGAGGGAAGAGTGCACATACACGCGGTCACCGACAGGCAGGCAATTGAAGGATTTAAACTCCTGGCATCAACAGAAGGAATTATCCCGGCTCTTGAAAGTGCCCATGCTGTGTACTGGTTGTGGAAAAACAGGAAAAATTTTTCCAGAAACGCTGTTGTTATCGTTAATGTAAGTGGACGTGGTGACAAAGATGCAGAAATAGTGGAATTTTTTACAAATGGGTAAAGAAAGCCTGTCCATATTGTTTCGAGAAAGCGCGGTTAGCAACGAGAGAGTGCTTGCCGTCTTTGCAACAGTGGGATTCCCTTCCTTCCAGGGAAGCATTGAAGCGATTACAGGAGCCGTTGAAGCAGGCGCCGACATTATAGAACTGGGGATTCCGTTTTCCGACCCCGTGGCAGATGGCCCCGTAATTCAAGAAGCCTCGAGTGTGGCTCTTCAAAATGGTATCAACATAGAGAAAGCGCTGGAAGCAGCCTCTAAAATTAAAAGCTTCGCAGACGTTCCGTTGATGCTTATGGGATACTTTAATCCTTTTTTGCACTACGGCATTTCAAAACTTTTCACAGATGCCTACGAGGCGGGAGTCGACGGGTTTATAGTACCTGATCTTCCACCTGAAGAAGGACACGCTTTTTACACCCGCGCCAACGAATTGGGCTTCGCCACAGTGCTGTTCCTTTCACCGGTAACAAAAACACCCCGTGTAAAACTCATCAATGAACTCACAACAGGTTTTGTGTATTTCATCTCCGTGACAGGAATAACAGGAGCAAAACTTCAATCATCCGAAACTGTAGCACTGATGGTTCAGCGGTTTAAGAAGAAGGTAAAAAGGCCTCTCCTGGTGGGATTTGGCATCTCTTCTCCTGCAGAAGCCGCCGTTATAGGGAAAGCAGCCGACGGTGTCATTGTTGGTACTGCATTTTTAAAAACCCTCAAAGACAAAGGTTTGAAGGCGGCCACCCAATTTATTGCACACCTAAAAGACGCTTTGAAGAATACAGTGACATCAATCTGAAACCACAAAATAAAAATAAAAGTGAGTGAAAGGATTTAGTGATATAATATTTTTGATATTGATATTCATCTCAGGAGGAGAAGGGTGAAAAACGAAAGTAAATACAGATTAACGATTGGCATGGTTGTGCTGTTCAGCACAGTGGTAATGGGGTGTAGTATAGGTGAAAAGTGCTCGCCTTCACTGTTTATCCGTGAGCCTGCACAAAAAAGCCTGAATATTCGCAAAGGAGCCGTTATGGAATTCAGTGCCGCAGCCACATCATGCGTCGGCGATACGGGGTTCTCTTACGAGTGGATAGTTAACGGCAAACCCCAGGGGTTCGAAAATACCTTTCGATTTTATGCATGTGAAAGCGCATCAGTACCTATCACTGTAGTCGTAAGAGCCACAAACAGCTCCGGAGAAGTGGTTGAACAAAAATGGACTGTATCCATTACGGACACGGGACGCATAATTCGTCCCCAGGAAGTTCAAGATGCCATCATGACCATTAAGGGCAATCACACTTTTAACCCGGCGTTTCCGGAAATTTACACACAGTCCGTCACGGCATTTCAGCAAGCAGTGAGTGTATTAGATATATATCTGAACACCACCAACGCCTGTGACTTCGACGCCAGTTATGCTGACGGGCTTGCAAGGCTTGTTCTTTTACTAACACGGGTTCCGGAATATTACAAAATGCGTCAGCAGATGACTCCCTCCGATGTGTTCCAGATTATCGACGAAGACATGCTGCCCATCGTGGAAAGACTGGACGTGGTCAGGCGGTATGCACCCGACAATTTCTCGTTCAAAATTGACAACCTTTTTGTGGTGGTACTGGAAGATTTGCCCGATGTCCCCGGCAATCAGTTCGTCGCAGTAGACCTCAGTGGCGAGCATGACTATACAGACGTGCTCTTCTTTTCTTCTGGAGCTGCAGCAGGGATGGCGGCACTACACATGGCCCTCGCATACAATGGAATTGTTAATTTTGCCCTCTCTCTACCCAACCCTGACGAAATGGTATATCTGAAAAAGTTCGCCCAGGGCTTAACAGGACAGTTCATCCTGGAAAGTGCCATCATCGAAAAACTTGAAGACGACCCCACTTTTCTCATGCTGAGTCCCCCGGACGAAAAAGGCATTGACGGCCGGGGACACCTTGCCATTGCTCAAAAACTGCTGGCGGTCGCCATGAGGGACTTTGAAGCAGCCCTCGGTTCACTCGTATCTGAACCCAATACAGAAGCAGATCCTCAGGATGACGACCTTGTAAGGTACTGGGATTGCGGAAGTGACGGGGTCTGCCCCGGCGACCCGGAAGAACGCTCCAACGTAAATGCCCCCTGTGAAGATGCCAACGGCAACACTCAGGCTTACACGGATAAGAACTTTAACGGCGAATGCAATCCACCTCACTGTGATACAGACGGTGACGGACAGCTCGATCTCACACCTGACACAAATCCGTACGATCCCAAGAAAGAAACGGTCTGTGTCGCCCCTGACGAAGGGGAAATGAACGGTCAGTTTGATTATGGTGAGCCGGTGGGCTTCGAATTCGTCCGCGTATTCAAAAACGAAACCGAGCGTTACAGCCTTCCTGTGCAGGATTACATCAGGAATGACATACTCATGCTGGCAGACAATATAGAAGGTGTAGACCGGGACGGAGATGGAGAACCAGACCCTCTTAACCTCAACGCTTTTGTACCGGGCTTTGATGTGTATGCTGCCATGGAAGCATACGGCATTCCCAAGCCCGACATTCGACTGGCAGAGTTCTTCCAGACGCCTTCCAACCTGCGTGACCTTGTACCCTTATATGCACGTCCTGGATGTCTGTATCACGGCTTCGAAAACCAGTTTATTTTCACCGAAGAATTTGAAGCTTTTGTGGACAATGGATATGACCACCTGTGGTCTTACGAAGAACCGGGATACGATGCAATCACCAACAGGGACCCATCCCACGACGATTACGACCCCGTGTGTGATCCACAATGTAACAGCAACGACGGCTGGGACAACGACCAGGATGGAAAATGCACACCTGACGAATGTTCAGCATGTCGCAGCAATTACAACAATGCAAATTTTGCGTGCGATGATACGTCCAGCATTGGAGTAAATACCGACAATGGGACAGAAGGCAATTATCACTGGGACTGCAAGTCGCCCCAGGAAGTCAGTAACGGCATTCAGTGCGCTGGTGATGCGGAAGAGTTTATAGATGAGGGGGTATTCAACGGCGTAGAATTTATCGGTGCGAACGACGGCGTATATAATAGAATTGACATGGAACACATATGGCCCACTGATGCATGTATCGGAGGAATACAACCGGGAATCACAAGCGACCCCCGAAACGGTGTTGACTCTCCAAGCCTCGACACACTGGAAGAAAATGGCAACCTTTACGATCCATTTTACGCCTTTTTTCCTGATCCCACCTTCAGCGGCGTAATTCGATTTGAAGAAGAAATCGTCAACAGCGATGGAGAAGCTCTCAACAACAACGCGAAACTCATGCGTTTTCTGACAAAACTGTATAACCTTGCAGTTATGTTTGGTGCTATTGATTAAGCAGGAGGGTAACTTTGAAGAAACTATCGGCAGCAAGCTGTATTCTTATCACTTTTGCTGTTTCTCTTTACGGCGGATGTGAAGGGAAAAAAGTCACACCTGAAATAAAACTGGAAACCACTGCCAACCCTCCAGGCGGTAAATATCGACGCAATGAACTACCATTTTTTGTCACCCTTTCATCGAGTAAAAAAGCCACCATTTACTACACCCTCGACGGTTCTGCTCCTCTGCCCGGAAGAGATACCACATTTTCCGCTCCCAGTCCTGTCACAGGTATCGAAATTAACGGTCCCACGACCCTGCGCTATTTTGCAGAAGACGAGGAAGGCAACCGCGAGAGTGTAAAAACCGAAGTTTACGAAATCGACGAACCGCCCGAAACCGTGGCATTGCCACCAGGGGGGCGATTCGCTGACAACATCACGGTCACCCTTTCTGCATCCGAGCCAGCAACCATTTATTACACGATGGACGGAACGGATCCCACACCCGAACATTACGACAACACCTGTGCCAACTCCTGTCAGGTGAAAATTACGTGTCCTGAAACCGAGGAAGAATGTACAACCATTTTAAAATTCTTTGCGATAGACCAATCAGATATCGAAGAAGAAACCATCCACCAGGAAACGTACATCATTGACCGTAAAAAACCAACTACTTACATTACTCCGCCCGGTGGTCACTATGACGGTCCCCAAAGCGTGCAGCTTCTCACCGATGAACCCGCAATCATTTACTACTGCATCAACGGGGGAGTCCCCTCTACCCAGCCTGAAAATTTTATTGAAAACGGCGGTTGCACTTATCGCGCGGAAAATTCAGCAGCCATAGAAGTGAATGATCATACTATCCTGCGTTATTTTGCCGTAGATGAAGTGGGCAACCAGGAAGACATGCACACTCAGATATACAGAATAGGCGATGCTCCTATTGCTGTCCTCGATCCTCCTCCGGGGCTCTACAACTACCTGCCATTCGTCGTCACCGTCACATCATCCCCACAGCCGGCCACGTTCTACTATACTCTCGACGGTACTGACGTGACCATCGGTTCTTCATCCTTCTGCAACACACCCTGTACATTCACCATCACCAATCCCGAAGCCAACGTGGTCAAGTACATTATTACCGACGGGGTCAATCACGATAAACAAAGGGAAGCACTCTACATTCTGGACATAACACCCCCCACAACAACAGCGGACCCCGCAGGCGGATATTACGATTCACCAATTTCCGTAACCATTTCTGCAAACGAAGACAACGTTACTGTGTATTACACTGTCATTGAGGGCCAGGACGGCTGCAGCACCACACCCCCTTCCTCTGCGCTTTCCAAAGCCAAAGCACCGGTAAAAAACATCAGCATTTACGCTGATAGTGCCATTTACTATTACGGAGTCGACCTCGCGGGAAACCAGGAAAATGCAAAATGCGAAGAGTACAGCATATACGGCCGTTTTACCGAAGACTTCAGCAACGATACCTACATAGACACCGCAAATACCGATGCAGAAATTGACTACGTGAAGACAGAAGTTCACCTCAGTATTGACAGACCGGAAGTTGTAAATACTCTTCCTCTCAACGTCGTACCTCAGGCAATGGCCGTCTCGGGCAAATACCTACTGGCGGCTGGGGGGGCTCAGGGAATCCTCGTGTTTGATATTTCAATGCCCGACGACCCTGTTTACCTGGACAGCTATCTGCCCGAACTTGGACGAACTTATATATCTTTGAAATTCTACGGCAGGTATTTACTCGCAGGATGGACAACACCTACAGAAATTGGTGTAGACCTTATAGATGCAGCCAATCCGTCGGTTCTGGTGGGTGCAAATCCACCTTCACCAATCACCTCTTACACAGAACCGGCAGATACCGGCAAAGCACCTGTAAGAATCGAGGTCATAAACGACCATGTCCTTGTAGCCATGGGCACCCCTGGAGCTGGAACATGGTCTTCCAGGCTGGTCTCTCTGATCACAGATTACAGCTCCATTCTCGATTATGTCACCGAAGTTAACAACCTGAGTTATCATCCGTATTACGCACTTCTTATAAACGGTGACTTTGCTTTCGGAGGAAGTGTAGATGGCTGGGTTGACTCATTCAGCATAAAAAACCTGGACGCTTTCCCAAACAGCCCTTCCGATTTAGTAAGTCTTGACGGCCCTGTATACGACATGGTCATGAAAGAAGGATACATACTCGCTCTTGTAGATGCAGGCAGCACTTCACGCCTGCGCATCATCAACGCTACCGATCCCACTGCAATGAATCTGCTCTCTAACTATCTTGAATTTAACGCGGACACACCTTACCGAATCGTCCTCAATGGAGCCACGGCCTATATTGCTTCTTCCGCTCGTTTGCTTGTACTCGACGTGAGGAATCCATCATCACCGGTGAAACTGGTGGAAATGGACGCACCTGGTTGTAGAGACCTTGTCATTGTCGGCGAATACGCTTACTGTGCCGGACTTGCTGCTGAGCTGATAACCCTTCGAATTGGTGAACGTTCCGCTTTGAGTTCGGTGAAGGAATGGGATGCAGGCAGTACCATCACAAAAATAGGTTTATCGGGAGACTATCTCTATGCTATTACATCCGGTGCTGTCTCACTACTTACCACTGACCTCGAAACGATCTATTCCATCGGCGTGTCTGGTGCTACTGGATTTTCACATTTTGGAATGGACATATATAACAGAAACGTAGGTGTCGTTGCATCATCTTCTGGACTTCAGTATTTCAACCTGGAAAACACCGCGCCCATCTGGATTACCAGTGCAGCAATAGGTCGGGTGGACGACCTTGTCATCGACGGAGATATGATATATACAGCATCGGGAGATTCCGGATGTGGTATATACGACGCATCTGAAGTATTTTCACCATCATTAAGCGCCGTATTTTCCATTGTCGGCGAGTCATGCCTCGATGTGCTCGCCGCTGGTCCTGAGTTGCTTACATTATTCAATGCATCGGGACTGTATGTGGTAGACGTAAGAACACCCTCATCACCTGCACAAATGGGCACTTACAATACATCAGGCAATCCTCAAACAATGGGGCTCGAGGGCAATATGCTCGTCGTAGCGGACGGACTCGGGGGAGCCGTGACGCTGGACATAACGAACCGCTACACACCACAACTCCTTTCAACAACCCCCACAAGTAATGCAAAAGATGTGGAGGTCTTTGGATTTACAGCCTATCTGGCCGATGGGAGCGGTGGGCTTAAATCCATCAACCTTACTATTCCCGATACACCCCTTATCGACCGAAGCCTGTCATTGCAGGATTCACGATCCATAGCCTTTGATGGTGAATATATATACGTAACCGATGGTGCCCGCCTCCTTAAAGTAAACTCGCTGAAACCCCTCGCCAGTTATCGACCAACAGGAACGGTCACTTCCCTCAACATTAATTCATCCGGTCTCAATGTAAAGAAAGGTCGCATCCAGATAGATGCAACAATACCAGATGGAACATCCGTAACTCTCTATCTATCAAATGATGGTGGGACTAACTGGTTGCAGGTGTACCAGGGGCAATTCGTCACCTTTCCCAATCTGGATGCTGACCTGAGATGGAAAGCCGTTCTCAAAACAAACGATCCCCGCAAAACGCCGGTAATAAGATCAGTTACTGTAGTGTACTACTACGAGTGAGGAAAGCAATGAGGAGACCAGTTACATATTTAATGCTTCTTATCATGATATTTACAGGTTGTGCAGCTGACAACTCAGAAGATAATAAGGACGAAAACAAGGGCAATACGTATGCCTCCGTAACCTATGAATTCTCTCTCATGCCGGACGAGGCGTGGATGAATACAGGTATTGTTATTCATCCTTATACAGTTATAACAATTACGTCCAGCGAAGAAGCAATGGGAGACCCCGTTGTTCAGAGTATGGACCCGGTGGAAGGATTCGGCCACAGAGGCCTTATCGGCAAGATCGGTGTTGACGGAAGACCATTTGCCATTGGTAGGTACAAAGAAATTCAACTGCACGCAGATTATGAAGGCAAAGAACTGTATCTGGGATGGAACGATTCATTTAACGACGCTGATATAAACTATGCCCAACTGACACCTCTCGATGTTCAGGTCACCGTGGAAGAAACAGACGCACCACCCCTTATTTCACCCGAGGATGGCATCTGGGTCACCACCCAGACCCCTGTGTTTGAATGGGAAGACTTCAACCACGCCATACAGTACGTCATTCAAATATCGCCCTTTGATGATTTCCGAGTACTTGAAGAAGAGCTCAATACCACCAACTCCTTTCTCAATACAGCTCAACCTACTATTGGATACCCTACTACTCAACAACTTCAGAACCCCCTACAAATGGCCGAAGGTGTACATTACTGGCGCGTGAGAGCACAACTCAACAGATGTTCCACTTTCAATCCCTGCGCTGAATGGACCAGATGGTCTGCACCTTTCAAAATGGGGGTCGAACTCGGCAATGCTCCGGAAGAACCAGACATTGTTAATCCAACAGGGTCATCCTTTACATCAGGTGAAAAGGTTCTTTTTGAATTTCGGCAGGTCCCTGATCCCAGTGGAACATACTGGCGGTATCGTATCGTTACAACAGCATGTGGCGATACACCACAGATAGACCCTGAAGATCCTTCATCAGGCAATCCTTCAAACTGGGCTGTTTTTCAAAACCCCTCACCCTTTCCCGGTGGGCGTGTGGATGTACCCATGTACTATGCAAGCTTCTACACTCCCAGACTTACAAAAGGTGAATGGCTCGTACGTATTGAAATTAAAGACGGACTCGATAACATCACTTACGTGGACTATAAGTTTTCTGTGGATTGCGAGTGAAGGACGACATCCGGGACTCAAAACAATATACCCCTGTATCTACAATAACCATCCTGCTGCTGGCAGTAGGGATTTCTTGTACATTCGTTACAGGTGGATGTACAAAGAAAACCGGGGAAAGTGTAAACACTCCATCCGCCCCACATTCACTCACCGCAAAATTTCAAAAAAATCACGTTCTTATCCAGTGGGAAGCACCAGTGGAAGAAATAGTAGACTACTACGGAATATACAGGCGCCTGAGCAATGCGGAAGAATATTCCTTCCTTTTATCCGTTACAGAAACAACCTATTCAGATTTCCACATCCAGCCAGGTAGTACATACTGGTATGTGGTCACTGCATTCAAAAATGGACGCGAAAGCCCTTTTTCCAACGAGGTCAGTATTACAATACCGAACAGGTGCCTGCCCGGCGAAGAGGTATGCGATGGACTGGACAACGATTGCGATGGAGATATTGATGAACTGCCTGTTTGTACAGGGATCTGTGATTCAAGAGACGCTTTGTTTATCTATAAATTCTCGCCTCCTGAAGGAGAATTCACTGTTGCATCAAGAATAAATTTTTCTGCGGATGTGTTCTATAACGTTGCGAGTACCACATCCACCACCCTGGGCCTTTACCTCGACGATGCTTCAGGCCTTTCATTTCCCCCTGCCTCAACTCACGTACTCGCCCTTACAACGGCATCCGGTTGCAACAGCGTGCACTTCCAATCTTCCCTTACCATCCCACCTGCAAAGGCGCTTATCCTCTCTGTACGAATGACAACACCTGAAGGCAACTTCATAAAAAGGTTCTTTTATTCCCCATCAGGGGAATTTTTGAAACCCATCACCGTAGTGCCCGAACCACGAACGAAATTCACAGGAGCAATGACATTTTCCGCTCATGTAACCGCCTATTACAGGTCAAGCATTACGTCTCAGCCCGTGATCTGGTTGGAAGCACTGGACGACGAAGGGAACTATTACGACGAGTTTGTACAGGGATATACCGAAGGTTATACAGAGTTCAGCTTTACTATGCCTGTTGACTGTTTCACTGACGAGATCAACGTGTCCGTCTATATGATGGACGTTTTTGGCACAGGGGCAATACTTGCAGGATGGGACGGAATTTATTTCTTCAAGACTCTTGACAGGTTTATCGTCAACACCGGATGGTTCCTCTTTGGAGTAGAAAATGCCACGCTCTCGAACCCCGAAGCTGACACTTTATCTTTAAACCGGGAATGTGATACCTCAGGAGATTTTACTATACAACCATCAGCATCATGGATTGAAACAACCCCCGCATCAGGAAATACACCTTCAAGCATCAGTGTGTCCGTAAAACCATCTTATTTTATGTCCTTTGGGCTTTTTGAAAGCAAAATCGAAATATCCGGAAGCAATGTTTCTGCCGAAAACCTTACGGTGGTGGTGCTATCATATGCTTCAACCATTTTCACAGAAGACTTCGAAAACAGTATCACGGGGTGGACGTATTCCGGCCTGTGGCATCTTGTTACCGACGGGGCGACAGCAGCACCTGCGTCTTCTATTTCACCCTCACACGCGTTCTGGTATGGCCAGGAATCCACCGGGAACTACGATACAGGCCTTACCAGTACAGGTGGGCTCACGTCACCTGTATTCAGCATCCCTGCAGGTTTGGAAAGGGTGTACCTGATGTTTTACTCGTGGGAAGAAACCGAAAATTTCCCTGGTTACGACGTAAGACAGGTTTACATAGGACCACCTGCAAATCCATTTGAAACTCTTATATTTGATTCTGAAGCCTCGCCTTCCTCCTGGCGAAGGTTGTTGATAACCATACCACCTTCATACATAGGAACAAGTGTTGTCCTTACTTTCTACTTTGACACAGGAGACGAATTCGATAATGCCTACCGCGGCTGGATGATTGACGATATTATGGTTGTGGGATACTGAGATGCAGGGTGTTGCTTTACTCTTTGTTATGTTATCTTTCCCAGTGGGTATTACTTTTCAGCACAGTCATGAAATCAAAAATCTGGACGCTTCATTAGCCCGAAGTCTTGAAAAAGGAAAAATCGTCAAATTTACATCGGTAGAAGAAGGCAAGGATGGTAGGCACTATGGCTGGGGCACCAGCCTGGGGTTGATCAATGCACCTTTTGAACGACTCAAAGACATTATTCTCGACTTCGAAAAATTCCCAAACTTTCTACCAAACTTGGTAGAGCTTAAAGTTTTGTCACGTAGGGGCAATAAAGCAAAAGCCTATCATAAAGTAAAGGCTTTATGGCTGGAGATGAAATACTATCTCATATACACCATTAACGAAACTCCAGAATCAGTCACAATCA
>JAJRZV010000129.1 GCA_024275095.1 bacterium
GAGGCCGCCTTTATTGTCCGGTATATCAAGCGCGCTAAAAGAAACGACATCACCGGAGCGCAGTAATGGAAGCGTTCGAACTTTTTCTTTTTTGAAAGGTGCCCCGCCCTGCCGAAAGTGAAAGTAAAGAGTTGCATCTTCAACAGGTTTACCGGAGTACAGAACGTCAAAAAACAGGGAGCTCTCGGGATGTGGTTGAAGTTTGCATGTCGGAGATTTAAGAAATTCGCATGAATTGAAGTAAAGCAATGTTAATCCTGCAATTATTGCTAAAAAACGTGATGCTTCTTTCATAACACTATCATCAACAAAGTGTAACTTTTTTTCAACCGGTCCAATACTGATTATGGGCACAACAGAATTACATTATGGTTGAAATCATTAAAGTCCGCCTGCTCCACACATGCTGTATGCCGGGCACCTGTGCATTAAACGTAATGACGGATTTTTTATGCTTTTTCCGCTTCTTCTTTAAAACGCTTTAACATGGCAGGCAGTGAAACCTGAATTACTCTGTTGAGTATCCCTTTGGGAACAAAGAATCCGAAATCAAGTTCGGCACTGTATGTGACAAAGGTCTTGTTTTTACCTTTCTTCTCAAGTTTCCACGAACCACGATTGTCCTTGAAGTCACCCTCTATCTGAACCCATGTTACTTCTTCCGGCTTTTTAAAAGTAAATTCCAGCGTATAACTAAAGCTTTTTACATACTTTACCTGGAACTTCACCACTGCCTTTTTAGGCGTACGCTTCAAAACTTCAACGGTTTTCACTTCATTGAACATTCCGGGGTAGCGTTCATAGTCGGTGATAACCTGAAAAACCTTTTCTATCGGTGCGTTTACCTCAATGCTTTCTGTTGCTGCAGCCATTTGCAACCTCCTGTGATTTATGCTCCAAACTTTTTCAATCTTTCAGCATGAGCCAGAAGTAACAACATGATATTCCTCGAACGGATAATACCCAGTTCACCCCGCAGGCAGTCACGTTCGGTGAAACGGCTCTCGGGCGAGCCCAGCACATAGGGTGAGTGTATGAGGAGTGGCACGGGATGCCAGGAATGACTTTTCATAATGCAGGGCGTGGAGTGGTCACCCGTTATGCACAGCACCGTATCCTTCACAGGAAACAACTTTGCAAGCTGTGTATCGAATTCTTCTATCACAGAAACCTTCTTTTCAAAGTTCCCATCCTCACCGTATGAGTCGGTTTTCTTAATGTGCACAAAGAAAAAATCGTACCTTCCTGAATCCATATATTTCTTCAAAACGTTAATTTCATCTTCGATACTGTCTGTACGTTCCTTGGCCACATCCATTCCGACCAACTTTGCAATACCCCTGTACATTGGATAGGCAGCAATGGCAAGAGCACGAACGAGATAGCGTTTATAAAATGGTGTAAGTACCGGCTTTACCGAAAATCCCCTCAGTAAAGCGTAGTTTGCCGGTTGTTCTTTGCCGATAACTTCTCTTATGCGTGTGAGAAGCGTGTGGACAATTTCTGCTGTCTTTTGGGCTTCAGAGGCCTCGGGGACTATTTTCAACTCGGGCTCTCCTGTCTTTTGGGGATCGTTTTCTGTAACCAGTGCGTGTG
Organism: bacterium; assembly: GCA_024275095.1. Lineage (GTDB taxonomy): Bacteria > JAJRZV01 > JAJRZV01 > JAJRZV01 > JAJRZV01 > JAJRZV01. The sequence goes on from JAJRZV010000129.1 coordinate 1,597, forward strand.
CAGGGGTAACAGGATGTGGAAACCGTAGAATAACAACAAACCGATGCTCCCGAACGGTATTAAAGATCACCTGAACTCCTTCTATTTCTTGAATGTTCTCGCGGAGTATGGATACAAGCTCCGCATTTTTTTCTGTGGGAATGCGTCCGGCACGCCTGTCAACAATAATCAATTGACCATTTTCCTCTTCTGCTGTACAGAAATTGCCCCGTATGGCTATATCTGTATCCTCAACTTCCATTCCAATACCCACAGCTTCAAGCACTCCTCTACCAATGAGGTTCGCCACGGGATCGTAACCAAACAATCCCAGGTGTCCGGGACCTGAACCAGGGATAATACCTGGCTCCACAGGGATGTGCATGCCCAGGGCAGACTTTTTCGCAAGAGAATCAAGCATCGGAGTGCGGGCTGCCTCCAGCGGGGTTTTACCGCCGTATGGAAGATCACCCACTCCATCCAGCACAATTAGCGCGATACGATTCGTTCCCGCTGTGACAATCTGTCCCAGTATTTCTTCATCAATCATAAAAAACCTCCCTTTACGCCTCACGACATCTGACTTTCATACGCTTGCGATCAATGTATAACATTACTTTTTTTCTGCTTCCAGTTTCATCCGAAACCTGTCCGCTCATGACCACGAACTGGCATATTTCAGGTACGTATAGAACAGTCTCACGCTGCCTTTTCTCTATGACAATCGCATCAACGGGTTTTTTTTCATAATTGGCTTCAACATATCTGGCCAGGTAATAAAAAAACCTTTCTGATGCACATGATGCAGCCGCAGATCGTGACTGTTCTGCAGTTGCAAGAAGTTCCTTCATTTCATCCTCGTTAAAAAGCGGTGATCCTCTGCGAAGGTGCGTGGAGATCTGAACAATATTAATCAGGTCCAGCGCTCTCCTCAAAGGTGAGGTGCCCCAGCCATACGGTTCCAATCCCACGAACTCATGAGGACCCGGAAGTAACGACGTGATGTTATGCTCAATGCGCCCCATGGACTGATGAAACACGAGAGGATCGCGCATGTCGCGAAATTGAGGAGCCTCGGGAGGCTCCTCCTTGAGTGTAAGGCGCCGGTAGAAAAAAGGAATTGCATGCCTCTGTGCAAAAAGTGCCAGCAAGTGTGCTGCAAGATTCATAAATTCGGCAACGGCAATTCTCGAAGGTGTCACCGGCACACGTTGCACTCTCAATTCCTTTGACTCTGGATCCAGTCTTATCTCCAGGGCCTCACGCATCATCATGAAACCGCCCTGCCTTTCGCGAATATTGAAAATGGCCTGTCCTGCTTGAATGATCGAATGGTTCTTCTGGTTATCCATTTCTTCATAAGAGGTGTTATCTTTTACTTCTACCACAACGCGCCTGAGTGTGTAGTGCACAATGGAGTGTCGAGAAATTTCAAAGTAAATTTCGAGTGCTCCCCGAGTCTCACCCGCTTTTAAACTGAGTGATGCAAGAAGATCTGGAGGCAGCATATCAACCTTAACATCAGGCATGTAAATGGTACTGCCTCTGCGGGTTGCTTCCTGAACAATTGCACGCCCGCTGGATTCGAATGCCTGCAACGAGGAGGGGTCAGCGATATAAATCCAGCCCCTTGTTACTTTATCCTCCTTTTCTACCCAAAGAGCATCGTCATAGGTTTCCGTGCCCTCGGGATCAATGCTTACAGGCTTGACATCTGCAGGCTCTCTTTCATCCAACTCTATATCGGGACTTACGGAAGCCATCTGCCGGGAGAATTCAACAGGAATGTCATATTTAATAATGGAAAGGTTTGTCTCTTCAGTAATAATGCCGTGATTTATGAGAAAGGAACGGGCTGCATGTGGCGAGTTTATATCAAAGGTGTTCAAAAGTTTTTCCATTCGTTCTCCCTTACGCACCGGCGCACCTTTCACGGCGTATTCCAGTAGCATACTTATTAACTCCTGGAATTTCTTGATGCGTGCACCGTCCCCTTCTGCAATAGCCTCAGCAAATTTTTTGATTTTTTCATTCCATTCTTGTTCCTTCTCTCTCCGGGTTTCCAGTTGTTGCACCTGCTGGGGGGTGTAGGGATAAGCGGTATCCCGGTGAACCTTGAAAAAAATATTTTCATCACCGTGTAACGCTTTGAGCATGGCGGCTTCTTCATCAGGTGTGCAGTTCTCTTCTCCAAACCACACACGTGCCAGCTCTGTTACAGAAAACGTTCCGCCATCCTGACAGTACTCCCAGAGATCCCTGAGGTTCACAGTCTGTGAAATTTTCTTTCTGCGCTCTTCGATCGCTTCTACATCATCCTCTTCCACCTGAAGTTCAGCTTTAAGAACAATCTGAGAAGGACTCACATGTTTTTCTGCACCCCCCGGGATCCTGACCTTTAC
>JAJRZV010000130.1 GCA_024275095.1 bacterium
AACGCCGAATGAGAAATATATCCATAGAACCCCGATAATAAGAGCACCGAACGAGCCGTAAATAATGTTAACACGTGTAATGTGGGTCATGTACCAGTTGAAGATGGCGCGCCCTACTTCCCATACCACAGCAGCGCTGGCGCCCCCGACGATAGCGGCGTTTTTTTCCACCCTTCTGGAAGGGAGGGTATAGTAGATAAATGCTGAAAAAATCGCGTAAACAAAAGGTGGCAAGACGTGATTGGCCACGAACCCCTGGCTGTTTACGTGAAGTCCTTTTCCAATAAGCAAACCCTTCAAGTACGCGCGAAATATGTTTCCACCGATGACAAAGAGCATGAGAGAGAAGCTGAGTATGAAAACCAGGGTGAGAGAAATGAGATGCCTTCTCAGTCCCTTGCTTTCTCCTGTTTTGAAGATTTTATCGAGGGCGTTCCCCATGGACGAGAATACGAGCGTGGAAGCCCACAGCAAAATAGCGACTCCGATGTAACCCAGTGCTGAACGATGCGGAAACACGTAAGATATGCTGCTTTCGAGACCAGAGGGGAGTTCCGGAAAAAAACGATGAATGTAATCGAGAAACGCGTTGAATGTGTTGGGACTGTATCCATACCAGTACCCAAGGCCCGCGGTGGCAATGATAGCGATGGGTATAAGCGAGAGTATGGCATAATAGGAGACAGCAGCAGTGAGAAAGAAACCCTCGTCCGAGAAAAAGCGACGCAGCGCAGACAGGAACAGGCGAAACAGGTTCCAGAGGGCGTGTAGGTATTTCATCGGCTCAACCTCACGTCCACCAGAATTTCTGTTCCTGTAAAATGAAAGTGTTCCCGGAGTCTGTTCTTGAGGAAGCGTATGTAAGAGCCTGGGATGTCTTCCGCGTTGGCAAAAAGAACAAAGTGGGGAGGCCGCGTGGACACCTGGGTCATGTACCGTACCTTCACAGGCTTTTTGCCTCTCGCAACTGGAGGGGAGTTTTCCAGTATTTCCTGAAGCACCCGATTGACCTGAGCTGTTGGCACTCGCATGCTCCAGGATGAGACTGCTTTCTGCAAAGCACTTATAAGCTTATTGAGTCCAAAACGGTCTTTTGCAGATATGGGTACTACAGGGACAAAGGCAAACGGCTTCATCCGGAGGCTCAACGTTTTATCAAGATGCACCTTCGCCCGCTTTGAAGATTCTACCAGATCCCACTTGTTGAGTGCCAACACGGCGGCACGGCCTTTGCGCAGTGCCAGTGATAGTAACCGTATATCTTGGGCCACCAGCCCTTCGGCCGCGTCGGCAACAACAATGACTGCATCCGCACGTTCTATTACTTCAAGGCTGCGCCCGGCCGAGAAGAATTCTATTCCGTACCGCACTTTAGAAGGACGGCGCACGCCTGCTGTGTCCACCAGGGTGAGAGTGATTTTCCCTTTGCGCACTGTTTCAATGATGGGATCGCGTGTGGTGCCGGGAATGTCCGTGACGATTGCTCTTTCCTGACCGGTCAATGCATTGAGAAGCGTGGATTTTCCCACATTCGGGCGGCCTGCAATGGCCACGAAAACCCCCTTGTCCGCCTCTTCTTCTCGATGGATGCTCCGGAGGTGCTTTTGTCCTGTCGATAGCAAGGTGTTCAGCAGTTCGTAGATGCCGAGTCCGCTTTGTGCGGATACGGCAAGTACTTTTTCAAAGCCCAATGAGTGAAATTCTGCTGTTAAATATTCCATGTCAGCACTGTCTATTTTATTGACTGCTACCGTCACTTTCTCACTCAAGGGGCGCAGCAAAGCGGCAATTTCTTCATCTGAAGGAGTTACACCTGCACGCCCGTCCACAACAAATAATACTACATCACAATTTTTGATTCGTTCCTGTATTTTCACATTTACCGCTTTTTCTATGTCGTTCCCCGGCTTGGGGATAAAACCTCCTGTGTCCCAGAGTACAAGAGTTGTACCCTCGTGTTCTACTTCTCCACGCACGGGATCGCGGGTTACCCGTGGGGTTTTGTCTACGATGGCGAGTCTCCGGCCGAGCAAACGGTTGAACAGGGTTGATTTGCCCACATTGATCCGTCCCACAATGGCAACTTCTATTGCCGGTTTTTTCATTTTTAACGGAGCCCCAGCTGGCGCAAAAAATGTTCAGAACGAGTCCAGTTCTTGGTAACTTTTACCCATAAATCGAGATACACTTTTCGGCCAAAGTTTGCTTCCAGGTCTTCTCTCGCCAGTGTTCCAATGCGTTTGATCATGCTGCCGTCACGGCCGATAATAATACCTTTTTGAGAAGATTTCTCCACGTGGATTTCTGCCCGTATGTAGATTTTATTGTCACTTTCACGAAATTCCTCGATGGTTACAGCAGTGGAATAAGGGATTTCTTCGCCTGTGTTGTTGATGATTTTTTCCCGGATGATTTCTGCAGCAACGAACCTTTCTGTAATATCAGAGGCATCTTCCGGGGGATAAAACGGTGGACCCTCAGGAAGCATTTCTCTGAGTACATCCAGGAGCCTGTCCACGTTCTCACCGGTGAGGGCGGAAATAGGAACGTAATGCTGATAAGCACCAAAGCGAGAGAAGTGATCAATAAGGGGTAAAACCTTACTTTTTTTCAGGGTGTCTATTTTATTGAGAGCCAACACGGCGGACCTTTTCAGAGAACAAATGCGCCGGGCCACATCCTCGTCGGTAAGAGAGGGTTCTTTGGTTGCATCAATTAAATGCAGAATAACGTCAACGTCTGCCATGACTTTTTCCACAATATCAGCCATGATTTTGTAGATCAGGCCCTTTCGATGCTGAATCCCTGGTGTGTCTACAAAAACCATCTGACATTCATCGGTGGTATGAATTCCCGCGATTTTGTTGCGTGTTGTTTGAGGTTTGGGAGTGACAATGGCGATTTTGCGACCCACAATTCGATTGAGGAGTGTGGATTTGCCGGTATTGGGCAGCCCGATGATTCCCACATACCCTGATTTGAAGTGTTCTTTTATCATTGATGATTCAGTGGAAAACGCTGGAGTGCGTTTTTCGCAGCCTCTTGTTGTGCTTCCTTTTTGCTTTTTCCTGTACCTGTGCCGTACTCAATTCCGTTGATTTGAACTTTCATTGTAAAACGTTTGCTATGATCAGGCCCCTCTTCTCCTACCAGTATGTAAACAGGTTTTGTTTTCATGATTTGCTGGGCAAGTTCCTGAAGCCTGCTTTTGTAGTCTGTCAGTTCATCAATGTTTTCAATGGTGTTCAGACAATCTTCAAAGAACGGTTTAAGAAGTTGATATGTGGCGTCGAACCCTTTTTGAAGAAAAAACGCTCCTGTAATTGCTTCAAAAGTTGATGCAAGAATGTTCTCGTTTTCCCGTGCTCCTGATTGCTCTGCACTTTTGGATAGAAGTATATAGTCTCCCAGATTGATGCTCCGTGCAATTTGTGCAAGGGTTCGGGTGCTCACGAGAAAGCTTTTGGCTTTGGAGAGAGTTCCTTCCCGAACCCTGGGATACCGGTCATAAAGAAGTTTAGACACACACGCGTTAAGCACTGCGTCTCCGAGAAACTCCAGCCGTTCATTGTTGTCCACGTTGGACCGTCTTCGTGACAGGGAACTGTGTCTGAGAGCCAGGTTGTACAGTGTCACATCCTCGAACACTTCGCCTGTAATCTTCTCCCACGTGCGGAGAAAGCTGGCGACTCTACGCGGGAGCCGGAGATACGATTTCTCCGAGGCAGATTTTTCCCTTCGTTTTTGTGAGTTTGACAGAAACGATTTGATTCGGTTGAGGAGACCACCCTTTTTCATACCAAGCCCTGACCTTAATGTAATTGGAAGTAATTCCTTTCACTTCACCATTATCCACCTTTTCTACCAGCAATTCCAATACCCGGGAGAGGAAAGCAGAGATGTATCTGTGGCGCAGCTCAGCATCTATTCTGCGAAGCATCTGGACGCGTTCTCTTACCACCCTGGCGGGAATTTGAGGTTGCATTTCTGCAGCCGGTGTGAGCGGTCGCGGGGAGAACGGAAATATGTGCAAATAATTGACTACCGCATTACGAACAACTTCAACAGTCGCAGAAAAGTCTTTTTCGGTTTCCCCGGGAAATCCCACAATCACATCTGCTCCCACGTTGGTTTCGGGAAGTATGCGGTGGATTTTGTGGACGATCCGGACGAATTCGTCAGGCTTTGTTCTCCGGCCCATACGGTGAAGGATGCGTTATGAACCGCTTTGTAGAGGAATGTGAAAATGCCTGCAGATGCGTCTGGTTGAAGATGCGAGGTCCAGAAGTCCAGGTGTGATCTCGTCAGGGTCAAGTGATGATAGTCGAAAATGTACACTGTGCGTATTGCTGAGCAGTGCTTCGAGTAACCGTTCAAGCCCGTTGTTCCATCCCCGGTCCCGCCCGTAAAGCGCAAGGTGGGTTCCGGTAACGACGATTTCTTTGGCACCCTCAGCTTCAAATTTTTGGGCCTCTTCGATCACCCGTTCGAGTGGTTTGCTCCTGGGTGTGCCCCGGACGTAAGGCACAATACAGAAAGCACACATTCTGTCGCAGCCTTCCTGAACTTTGAGGAGGGGCCGCGTTCTGTAGTGAAGTCCGCTCGGTTTATCCTCTGGCTGTGCACGTGCGGTGAAAAGACTTTTTAATTCTTCCAGAGGCATTGTGCGTATGCGCGGTGGCAGAGACTGGCGGATGCGAGTGGCAAGGTATGCCGGACATCCCGTGATGATGATGTGAGCAGAGGAGTGCTTTTTTGCGAGCTTACGCGCTTCTTTCACCACGTCTCGTGCTGCACGTTCAGTGACCACGCATCCATTGATAATGACGAGGTCTGGAATTCCTTTTTCAACAGGCGTAATTCCCAGACTGCTTAAAAACTGCAAAAGTTCCTGGGTATCCGCCTGGTTGACGCGACAGCCGAATGTTTTTACAAGCACTTTCATTTCTTCGCAATCTCTCCACCTGCAACAATAATGTCGCCGTGATAGAACACTGCTGCCTGACCGGGTGTGACCGCCCGCTGAGCTTCCAGAAATTTGACTTCAATCACTTTATCAGATACACGCGTTATTTCGCACGGTGCAGCGGGATGGCGATGCCTGATCTGAACGCTGAGTCTTGTACCAGGTTTGAGTTGATCCCCATGCAGTACGACTCTTTCTACTTTCATTGATTCACTGTAAATATCATTTTCATAGCCCAGAACCACGATGTTTTCACCGGCACGTATTTCTTTTACATACATCTTGCGATTTGCACTTACACGGAGTCCTTTTCTTTGACCCACAGTGTAGAACCAGTAACCGCGGTGTTCTCCGAGAGGGTTGTTGTCTGGACCTATAAATGCCCCGGGTTGTTCGCCAAGGCGGCGTCGCAAAAATTCTACATGCCCCTTTTCCGGCAGGAAACAGGCTTGCTGACTTTCACGCTTGCGGGATACGGGCAATCCTGATTCACGGGCGATTTTTCGAACTTCTTCTTTGGTTGTTTCTGCAAGAGGAAATAGGACCTTCCGCAGGATGGTGTGGTCAATGGTGTAAAGGAAATAGGACTGATCCTTGCTTCGATCCTTTGCTCGTGCAGGAGCGAACTTTCCATTCAGGCGGACGATTTGAGCGTAATGCCCTGTAGCAACCTTGTCTGCTCCCAGCATTTCTGCAATTTCCAGGAGAAAACGAAATTTAATTTCCCGATTACACCATGTGCACGGGTTGGGTGTGAGTCCACGCCTGTAGTAATCCAGATAACGCTGTATGATAGCCTTGTGGAAGAGTTCCCTTCTGTCGATGATGTAATGGGGTATGTTGAGAGCATCTGCCACTCGTGCAGCGTCAAAAAGGTCTTCAGGTGAACAACAGGAACGATGATGTACGTCTTCAGCGTCCAGGAGCCGCAGGCTCACTGCAATAACGTTGTATCCTTCTGCGAGCAATTTCAGCGCTGCCACTGCGCTATCAACGCCGCCGCTTAATCCGAGGACTACAACGGGTTTCATGGCACCGGTTGCTTTTTCCTGAGTTTGTCGACAATGCGTGCGATTGTAGCAGAGGCCTCTTCCACGTCCTCGCGGGTGGTAAACCTTCCAATACTGATGCGGATGGCACTTGCAGCATCTTTACGGGACAGACCCATGGCAATAAGCACACGTGATGGTTCAGGTGTGCCGGAGGCACAGGCAGAGCCTGTTGAAATCATTACCCCTGCGAGGTCAAGGGCCATTGTCAGTGCTTCACCGTCAACACCTTCAAAGGAGATGTTAATAACACCGGGGAAACGGGTGGGAGAATCGCCGTTAATACGACTTCCGGGAATTTGAAGAAGCTTTCCCGCCATGAGGCGGCCCAGGCTTTCCACGTGATGTCTTACTTCTTCCATATCCCGTAGTGCAATTTCACATGCTTTGCCCAGTCCCACTATCGCTGGCACGGCAAGAGTCCCTGCTCGCAGTCCTCTTTCCTGGTGACCTCCGTGAAGCAGCGGCTCAAGCAGAGTCCCCTTCTTGATATAGAGCGCACCTGCTCCCTTGAGGGCGTAGAGCTTGTGCCCGGAGATGCTGATAAAATGCGCCCGTATTTTTCGAACGCTGATCGGAATTTTCCCTGCAGATTGAACTGCATCAACGTGAAATAAAATCCCGAATTTTTGAAGGGCTTTGCCGATGCGTTCAACAGGATAGACCACTCCTGTTTCATTGTTCACGTGCATGACCGAGACCAGTGCTGTGTTTTCACGAATGGAAGAAAGGATTTTTTCTTCGTCTATGTAGCCGTCCCGATAAGGGGTTATGTAGGTGACCTCGAAACCTTCTTTTTCCAGATAACGACATGTCTCGTATACGGAAGCATGTTCAACAGCGGTGGTTACAATGTGTTTCTTGCCCTCACGGCGCAGAATTTTCAATGCTCCTTTTACAGCCATGTTGTTGGCTTCGGTTCCGGAGGATGTGAATACAACCTCGGACGGCATGCAGCCCAGCAACGCTGCAACCTGTTCCCTTGCAATCTCGACGGCTTTGCGGGCCACCCTTCCGGCAATATGCACGCTTGAGGGGTTACCGTACTCCTCCTGCAGGTACGGCATTACTGCTTCTTTCACTTCAGGGTGTACCGGAGTGGTTGCGTTGTAATCCAGATAAATTTTCTTTTTGGCACGCTCCATCTTTCTCGTGTGGCCGTCTTTTGTTGAATCCGTCTTTACTTTATTCAAAATAGGATTTTATCCCACGCCCAGCTGGTTCTCTACCCGCCTGAAAGAAAATAAACTTATCCTTGACAATAAGGCCGTTGCTCATTAAAACTCCTGTGTTCAACGTAAAAACGGAGTGAGGTGAAGCATGAGCGATCGGATTCTCTATTCACCAGACCATTTGTGGGTTCGAATTCTGGGTGAACGTGCCCGCATCGGCATAACTCCTCAGAAAGTAGAGAGGTTTGAAGAGGTGACTTATATAGAACTGCCCGACGAAGGAGACAGCATCGAAAAGGGTGAACCCTTTGGTGAAGTGGAAACAGGAGAGGAGGTGTTTGAACTGGTCGCTCCTGTTACAGGTGTGGTTGTTAATGTAAACGAAGAGATTATCGAAGAGCCCGAACTTCTACTGGATGACCCTGTGGAAGATGGATGGTTACTGGAAGTGAGCATCGAAGATCCTACCGAACTGGACGAATTTCTTACAGAAGAAGAATACGAAGCCCTCAGTGAAGAGGAGCTCGAGAGAGAGGAAGAAGAATAACAAACAAAAAAGAAGAATAGCAAACAAAATATTATTTTTTATTTATTTTCCTTTAAAGGTTGGACGGGGACAATCAGGTTTTTTGTTCAGGCGGGGTGGTTTTTAAAACTCTGTATCCGTAGAAAAGCCGCTGGAGGGCTGTGTAATTGGCAAAAACAGCAATGAGCAGTAGTGCAAACAGGTACAGATACTCTGGTGGATTGTGCATGTAGAAGCTGAGAGCATATGTGAGCAGAGGACTGAGGGCTGAACAGATTCCGAGGTAAACAATACGTTCAGGGCGTTGCATGATTCCGTGCGTGATGCTTACTCCAAGCGCTTCTCCTCGTGCGCGGGTGTAAGAGACCATGAAGGAGCCGATGATCATCAGCAGAACAACGTAGAAGAAAATGCCTTCGCGGTGATGAAGAAGAATACCAGTGTACGTAAAAAACTCCGAGTATCTGTCCAGTACAGAGTCGAGAAACGCCCCTGATCGGGTTGCCTGTCCTGTTTCTCGTGCAACCCTCCCATCAATAAGGTCAAGGGTTCCGTATATCAGGGTAATCCAGCCGCCCAGCGCGATTTCTCCATAATAGTACGCCACACCCGCTGCCACAGCGAGGATCACCGAGGCGGTGGTTATCACATCAGGATTGATGCGGTTTCTGATAAAAAAGTTTGTTATCGGGCGTATTACCCAGAGCCACCATTGCCGCATCCACATCCCGATAAAGGCGCTGTCTCCTCTTTTCAGCAGTTCTTCGTCATCCTTTACGCGGCCCCGGCGCCTGAGAATTATGTAGACGAACAGAGATATGACAAACATGAAATTGAACAGTGCCAGTGGCACGATGGCTACGAGAAAATGGTGATATTGAGAGCTGCTCATTTGTGATGACGGAGTTTGTTCACTTTATTTCTGAGTTTTTTCAGCAATCCGGTGAATCCGTCACGCTCGATAATGCGTGAAAATTGGGAATGAAAATTTTCTGTGATCCGAGTGCCATCTACTTCCATATAGTAAATTTTCCAGAGTTTGTTTTTTTTATGAAGAAAGTATATTACTTCCACTTTCTCTCCGCGATAATAAATGACAGCTTTTACAGTGGCGCTGGTGTTGTTTGTTTTTACTGCTGGATATATGCGTGTGTGGTCAGATTTTTTCCCCAGGATTTTTCTTACGGAAGACTGTACAAATAACGTGTGAAACAGGCGGTGATATTCCTTTACTTCGCCGGCCCGTGCTTTGCGCTTTAAATCGCCCAGGGCCATTGAAGCAAGGCTTTTCACGTCAACCGCTTCTTCAATAATAGCCGTGACTTTCTTCTCATCCTGAACGTGCTGGACTTCACGCGTGAGAACCTTTACAAGCTCTACAGGGTTGTTGGGAAGTGCAAAAAATACCAGAGCGACGCTGATGAGTAATCTCACGGGAGGTACTCCTGTCCGTCGTAAAAAGACATTTCAGTAAGCCCTGCAGCAAGATTGTATTTTTCTTTCAGATATTCCCATTTTACATTCAAATATTGAGAATAGGCATCTATTACGTCTTTAAGCTCAGCCACACCCATGTCAAAGTTCAATAGAGCTGTAGACACATTGCTTCGTGCGTACTTCAGGGCGCTGTCGAGCTCAGAAAGAATTTTCCACGAGGCCAGGGTTTTGGAAAAGGCATTCAACCATTCGGTTCTGAGTTTTTCCTGCAAAGCCTCTAACGCCGCCCGTGCGGCTTCCCATCGAGCTTTCGCTCTGGCCACATCGAGCCGGGTCTCCAGATAGTTGAGATTGAGCCTGACCCCGAGACCACCCCCATAGCTGAAGCAGTTGGGATTGAGCGTGCATGAGACCATTTTCATGGGCCACAGCGGCGCGTAGGAATATTTCACCTGTCCGGAAAGAAAAATGTCAGGATAATATTTTGCTCGAGCGGCCATATAGGCTTCTTCTAAAGCCCGCACCTTGAACTCCATCTCGCGGATTTCAGGGTGGTTTTCAAGGTCAGGTTGGTTTTTTCTTAACCAGCGTCCAGTGGTCTCCTCCGGATAGAAGTCCAGTAATTTTATCTTCACATCGGGGGTGTTAAGCAGTATGCCCAAGGCCTGAGTTATCCCTGTTCTTTGGGATTTGATTTTTTCAATGCGGCCGTGAGTGTAGTGGATAAAAAGTTTCAATTTGTTAAGTTCGGTCGTGGTGACTTCAGGTCCTTCGCCTGATTGTATTTTTTCGAGGAGGTTTTTACTCTTCTGGTAGGCATCGGTGAGCATTTGTTCTGCTTCCTGCAGAAGTGATGCCTGGACCACTGCGTATCTCAGTCGCTGGGTCAATTCTCTTTTAAGTTTTTCCACGTTCTCTTTTTCAGAAGAAACCAGTGCTTTAAAAGATCGAGAGACATGAGATATTTTTCCAAAAGTGTAGAGAGGCTGAACGATGTTGAGCTCGGTTCTCACAATTGGGCCGATTTCTCCATAATCGAGCTCATAGGCCCAGGGAGGTATTTCAGAATCTGCAGGTGCGTTTTTTACTCCCGGGGCGGCTACTGCGAATATTCGAAGGTCAAAACGCTGTAAAAATTTTTTCGAGTGGTAATAATCTGCATTTTTTTGGGCTGCTTCAACCCGGGCAAGCCCTGCACGCACAGCGACAAACTGTTCCACAAGTTGAGGAGAATTTTCATAGGAAAGAGTAAGAGAAAGCGCACTCAATACTATGAATAGAGATACAGACACGTCCCAAATTGTATTTGAGGCAGACCTTACTGACAAGGCTCAAGCACGGCTAAAAAAAAGTTATGAAATAATGAGGTCTTACTATATACCCTTGGGATGGGCCGGTCATCCTGTCAAAGCCCAGGTGGACTGCAAAAAGCCTTTTATACAGGCTCTCGGGCTGCTCGGTAAAAATTTCTTGGTCACGTAAATTGCCATTGCTATATATTGCATGTTTGTGTGGGGTGAAATTCCCTGGAAAGTGTTATGTGGTGGAGGTGAAGGATGATTGATAAAATAGTAGAGGAAATTTTTCAAGATCCTGAGGGCCTTGAGAAAATGAAAAAGCTGGAAGAGGGCAGGGTGACCATTCGACTTTCAGAAAATGCGATCAGGGTGCTGGAGAAGAGGTATCTCCGGCGCAACGAAAAGGGAGAAATTGTAGAAAATCCTGAGCAGATGTTTGAACGTGTTGCCAGGGCTATTGCCGAGGTGGAGAGAGAGTATAAAGGAGATGTCGAGTACTGGGCGGAGGTGTTTTACAACCTGATGGTAACAGCGCGCTTTCTTCCCAACTCTCCCACGTTGATGAATGCGGGCACTGAACTTGGCCAGCTCTCCGCGTGTTTTGTACTTCCTGTTGAGGATTCCATGGAACAGATTTTTGAAACCATCAAGCACACGGCCATTATTCACAAAACGGGCGGGGGTACAGGGTTTTCTTTTTCACGCTTGAGACCAAAGGACGATGTGGTTCAGACCACAGGAGGAATTGCTTCGGGTCCCATCTCCTTTATGACGGTATTTGATGCGGCAACAGAGGTTATCAAACAGGGCGGCAAGAGACGTGGCGCAAACATGGGTATCCTGCGAGTTGACCATCCGGATATCATGGACTTTATCACCGCAAAAGACGAAGAAAGCCGACTCAATAATTTCAACATTTCCGTTGCTGTAACTGATGCTTTTATGGAGGCGTTGAAAAAGGACGGCGAGTACGACCTCATCAATCCGCGTACAAAGAAGGTCGCTGGCCGGCTCAAGGCAAGAGACGTGTTCACAAAGATGGTGGAGCAGGCATGGAAGAATGGCGAGCCAGGGGTAATATACATTGACACTGTGAACCGGTACAATCCCACTCCCCATGTGGGAGAAATCGAAGCGACCAATCCCTGCGGCGAGCAACCACTGCTTCCGTACGAGTCATGTAATCTTGGCTCAATTAATCTGGCTCGGTTTGTAAAAGAGAAGTCGGGGGAGATGGTAGTTGACTTTGAGGAACTTGGTGAGACAGTGGAACACGCGGTTCGATTCCTGGACAACGTAATAGATGCCAACAGATTCCCCATTCCACAGATCAAAGAAAAAACGCTTGCCAACAGGAAGATCGGATTGGGTGTGATGGGATTCGCCGATTTGCTCATCAAGATGGGTATTCCTTATGATAGTGAAAAGGCGCGCGATATTGCAGAGCAGGTTATGGCATTTATTCAGCATAAGGGGCATGAAACGTCTGCGCGTCTTGCTGAAGAGAGGGGAGTTTTCCCAAATTTCGAAGGGAGTGTGTGGGATAGAAAAGGCCAGCCCATGCGTAATGCCACTGTGACCACCATTGCACCCACGGGGTCAATCAGTATTGTGGCTGGGTGTTCCAGTGGAGTAGAACCTCTTTTCGCTCTCGCTTATTTCAGGCAGGTGCTTGATAATGAGAAACTGCAGGAGGTTCATCCCCTTTTCGTGGAGGTGGCTGAAAAAGAAGGCTTTTATTCAGAGAGTCTTATGGATGAAGTGAAGGAGAAAGGACGTGTTGGTGACTTGAGGGCCGTACCGGAAAAGTGGCGAAGGGTTTTCAAAACAGCACTTGAAATAGAACCTGAAGCTCACGTGCGCATGCAGGCTGCTTTTCAAAAGTACACAGACAATGCTGTCAGCAAGACCATTAATTTTCCCAACAGTGCCACTGTAGAGGATGTGGCAAAGTCGTACCTCCTGGCCTATCGCTTGGGGTGTAAAGGTATAACTGTATACCGGGATGGTTCCCGGAGTGTTCAGGTGCTTAACGTGGGTACAGTCGAGAAAAAGGGTGAAGCCGACTCCGGTGAAGGTCTTGTCCGTTCAGAAAGGAGTTCTGCGGTACATCTGACACCGCGGCCGCGACCTGAGGTGATTTCTGGTAAAACCCTCCGCATGAAGACTGGATGTGGGAATCTTTATGTGACCATTAATGAAGATGAACACGGCCTCTTCGAGGTTTTCGCTGCCATGGGTAAAGCTGGTGGATGCGCTGCTTCCCAGAGCGAAGCCATTTGTCGGTTGATATCTCTTTCCCTGAGGGCAGGCGTGGATACTGCTTCCATTCTCAAACAACTCAAGGGTATCCGCTGCCCCGTGCCCACCTGGGATGCCGGTGGAGACATGATCCTTTCATGTGCTGATGCTATCGCCAAGGCGATGGAGAGGTATCTGGAAGAAAAAGGAGAACTGGATGCGGAAACGTTTGATACCAGCATGAAGGCAATCCGCAGTGAACTCTACGGTGCCGATAGGGTGGTGGCAACCTGCCCTGAATGTGGAAGCACCATGGAGCCCGAAGAAGGATGCTTTATATGCCGTGCATGCGGATTTTCCAAGTGTAGCTGAAGACGCAATGGACTTACACAATGACATGCCTGTTTTCGCAGGTGTATGGCTTTTACCCCAGGATGTAAAAGGTTTTGTTGCTTTCCTGGAGAAAGCCCTGGGTAAACTGGAGATGGAGACGTACGTGTGGTCTGAAAAGTTGAGGGAGAGAAGATGCTTTTTAAAAGACCACAAACACTTTGTCAGCGTTATAGAAAAAGAGAGTGATGCTTTTTCTGATGCAGTGTTTGAGGATAATGGACTACCGGTGTTTTACTACCGTGGTGACCCGGTAAAGTGGGCCGAAAGGAATGGACTGCATGTAATTGGTACCTGGACATCTCCCGATGCGCAGCAGTGTTATATGGTAAAAACCCAGGGTGGAATTTTCACGTTTCTTTTGCTTTGTGAAGCTGATAGAGCACATTCTTCCTGATGTGGAAAACATACCGCGTGTCCCCATTTTAGAGGGACCCACGCCGGTAAAATTTCTGGAAGGTATCAGTAAATTCACGGGTGTTGAAATATGGATGAAGGATGATGGAGTAACTTCTTCCCTTTATGGAGGCAACAAAGCGCGTAAGTTCGAGTTTATTATTGGAGAAGCACTTGTTAAGAAGGCTCAAACTCTCGTTACATCCGGTGGTACGGGCACAAATCACGGTGTGGCTGCTGTTGTGTTTGGACGCAAGTGGGGATTGAGAGTGGTGCTTCATCTTTTTGAACAGTATCTTACCGAGTACAGTCGGATGAATTATCAGGCGCTTTTAAAACTGGCGGATGAAGTTCACGTCCATGCTCGCCCGGAAAAAGCGTTTATAAAGGCATACGTGGATGCTCGCAGGCGCGCCCACGCATTTTATGTGCCTCCGGGGGGTTCAACTCCTGTGGCAAATCTTGGGTACGTGCTCGCAGCACTGGAATTGTGGGCACAAATCGACGCTGGAGAAGCCCCTTTCCCTGAAAAGATTTTTGTGCCAGCAGGTTCCCTGGGCACTGCGTGTGGGCTTATTGTGGGAAGTGCTCTGATTCCGCAACCCTTTGAAATTGTGCTTGTAAGGGTTGTGGACAGGATGGCGGTGAATTCTCTCGTGGTTCACTATTATCTCTGGAGATTAAAGAGGCTTGTAACGGCCTTGGGAGGTAAGATTGTATCCCAGCCGGTGTGGCATGTTGAGCACACGTGTTTTGGACGTGCTTACGGTGAACCCACACCAGAAGGGCTTCGTGCCATGGAGTTGTTTCATCGTTATGACAATGTACGATTGGAACCTGTCTATACAGCCAAAAGCGCAGCTGCTTTGTTGAAATATGCGAGGAGAAACACTAAAGGGCCTCTACTGTTGTGGAAAACCAACTCAGGCGTATCAGCAGATGAGCTTCTCAGGCGTACGAGTGAAGACCGGATAGAAAGAGATTGACTCCGAGAAAACAAAAAAGTGTTACAACAAAGCCGATGATTGCCATGATAGCTGTTCTATGGCCTTTCCATCCTGCACGGAAGCGGGCATGGAGAAGTGCACCGTAGACGAGCCATGTGATGAGGGACCACGTTTCCTTGGGATCCCATGACCAGTAAGACCCCCAGGCATAATTGGCCCATACGGCACCAGTGATAATGCCCAGAGTAAGAGTAATAAAACCGAATCCCACCGCCACGTAGATGGTGTTATCAACAGCGTCAAGAAGTGACTGCTCTGCCCGCTTTTCCTGGAAAAGGTAGAAAATACCTGCTCCAAAAGCCACGGCAAACCCTGCGTAACCGAGAAAGCTGGTAATGACATGTACCGTAAGCCAGTTGCTCTGCAGCGCTGGCACGAGAGGTTCTATTTCGTTGTTGAGGAAGGACGTGTATCCGAGAGTGAGAAAGACTACAGGCATTACAAATGTACCTATCCATTTGAGGCGGAAACGGTATTCTATGACCAGAAATATGAGAGTGATGACCATGGCGAAAAATACAAGTGCCTCGTAAAGATTCGCAGCCGGAAAGTGTCCTGCTCCCACCTGATAGGATTCGTACCACCTGAGAAAAAAGCCAATAACCTGAAGGGCACCTCCTGTAGCAGCAGTGTAAAGTGCAACTCTATTAATCTGTTCGCTCTTGCGCAGGTAAGATATGGTATATATGAGCCATGCAATAAAATAAACAGCAAGGGCAGCAGTGGTGAATTTTTCATTCATCATTGGTTCCTCTCCTGTGTTTTATAGTTTTGGTGGCTTTCATTATGACAGGTTCCCCTCGTGGCACACAAGAGGGACGCGAACAAGAGGAAAACAAAAACCCCACCCGCTTTGCGACAGGTGGGGTTGAGTTTTTGATGTTTGCAGATAACTGAGCTATTACTTATGGCAGCCCTTACAGGACGTGGGTGCACCTTTGGCTTTGTTTTTCTTGTGACAGTCCTTGCAGTTTTTGTGGAAAGCTGATTTGATGGACGGGGTATTCCCTTCTTTTTTTGCCTTGTGGCAGTCACCGCACTTTTGTGGTTCCTTGCCGGAGGCTTTATCCCACTTGTGGTGGCACTCGATGCAGTTATTGTTTACAATTTCTGCATGTTTTTTGTGATCGAGTTTTACTGCGGGCTTGGCTTTCTTGTAAGCATCAAGCACAATCTGGTCAGGTGGGGCAGCAAGGGCATGAGAGAAAAGTGCGAGGGTCCCTCCCGTTGCTAGCAGGAGGACAAGTTTCACGATTTTAGACTTCATGCTTCACCTCCCTTCTTCGGTATAGTTATGTTATGCACATATTTTTTTCGCTCTTTGCACCAGTGTCACGTTAAACAGAGAGGCAAAAAATACCTGCTGAATTTTGAAGGGCAATTTTGCTGAAACACAGAAGAAAAAAATAAAAACCCCCATCAGGAAGATGGGGGCCAGGAATGAAATGCTCGCTTGAGAAGGGAAGGGTGCTTAATTATTTCTTGTGGCAGCCCTTACAGGAAGTGGGTGCACCTTTGGCCTTGTTTTTCTTGTGACAGTCCTTGCACTTTTTGTGGAATATGGTTTTAGCTGCAGGGGTATTACCTTCTTTCTTTGCCTTGTGACATGTCGTGCACTTTCGTGGCTCTTTGCCGGAGGCCTTATCCCACTTGTGGTGGCACTCGGCACAGTTGCCTTTTGCAATATCTTTCGCGTGCTTGCCGTGATTCAGTACCACAGCGGGCTTGACCTTTTTGACGGCATCAATGGTCACTTTTTCGGGTGCTGCCGAAAACCCCTTGAGGGTAATAACCATAGTGGTTGCGAAGGCAACCGCTGCGACCAATGCTATCCCTCTTACCCTCATGCCTCACCTCCTGAATGTGTTGGAATTTCTATGCCATATTTTTTCATACGGTACTTGAGTGTGTCACGTGAAATCGACAACAACTGCGCAGCGCGAGTTTTGTTCCACTGTGCGCGCTGCAACGCCTGGATAATAAGTGATTTTTCCAGGTCTTCGAGACAAATACCTTCCGGCGGTAGGGTAAATGGAATTTCTCCGGACGAGGGTGGGGCCGGGTTCTGGGAAAAGATGAAAGCGATATCTTCTTTATCAATAACATTGCCCTCGTTCAAAATTACCGCGCGTTCAATCACGTTTTTGAGCTCCCTCACGTTACCGGGCCAGTGGTAGTCCATGAGTATTTTCAAGGCTTCACGCGAGCATCCTTTGATATTTTTTTGAATTCCTGGTTGAATTCTTTGATGAAGTGCTCTACGAGAATGGGAATTTCTTCCTGTCGTTCTCGGAGAGGTGGTATGCGCAGTTGAATCACGTTGAGCCGGTAAAAGAGGTCTTCTCTGAAATTTCCCTTTTGTACCTCTTCTACAAGATTTCTGTTTGTGGTGGCAATGGTTCTTACGTCAACAGTAATGTCTTTTGTCCCGCCCAGGCGTTTAAACGTTTTGTTTTCAAGTACTCTCAGGAGTTTGGCCTGCGAGAGAAGGGGCATTTCCGAGACCTCATCCAACAAAATGCTTCCTCCATCTGCCAGTTCAAAGAGCCCCTTCTTGGTTACCTTGGCATCCGTGAAGGCACCTTTTTCAAATCCAAAGAGTTCGCTTTCAAGGAGTGTTTCCGGAATGGCAGCACAGTTGATTTCCATAAAGGGTTGCTCCCGCCGGGGACTGCTGTAGTGGATGGCCCTTGAGAGAAGATCCTTCCCTGTGCCGCTTTCACCTTCGATGAGTACGGTTTGAGCATTGCTTTCAGCCACTTTCCGGGCTATTCGAATCAAATTTTTCATGCTTTCAGACGCGTGAATGATGCGTGAGAAGTCGTATGTTTGATATTCTTTTTCTTTAATAGAAAAGTATTCCTGCTGGATTCGTGATTGGTTGAGTGATTTCTTTATGACAATTTTTACTTCATCGAAGTTAAAAGGCTTTGGCAGGTAATCGAATGCGTTCATTTTCATGGCTTCTACCGCTGTGTCCACGTCTGCAAAGGCTGTGATCATGATCACAGGTACGTGAGGATCTTCGTTTTTGATTTCCTTGAGCACATCAAGCCCGCTGATTCCGGGCAGCCTGATATCAAGGATTACCAAATCCGGCCGTTCTCTTTCAAAAGTATCAATGCCTTCTTCACCTGAAGAGGCCGTGATTACTTCGTATCCTTCTCTGGTCAATTCCTTTTCGAAGGACCACCGGATGAGCTGTTCATCATCCACTATGAGTATTTTGCCCTTGCTCATGATGCGTTCCAGTGCCTCACGGGCAGGATGATGGTTACTGTTGTTCCTTTACCCGTTTCACTTTCCAGGTGAATGGAGCCTCCGTGAAGTTCAACAATGCGTTTCGCTGTAAACAAGCCCAATCCTGTGCCCTGAGGTTTGGTGGTGAAAAAGGGCTCGAAGATGCGTTCCATCATTTCTTCGCGTATTCCGCAACCTGTGTCAGTTATTTTAATCTTTACCTTTTCCTTTTCAAGGAGAAGCATCTCTGTTTCTAATGTGAGCCTGCCTCCCGAGGGCATGGCCTGAACGGCATTGAGAATGATGTTGAGCAGTACCTGCTGAAGCTGTTCCGGGTCTGCCATGATGAATCCCACATCCGGGTCCAGCTTTTGTATCACCTCTATACCGTGTTTCTGTGCCTGTTGTTCCAGCAGTGTGATGATCCGGTTCAGCAGTTGATGAAGGTCGACCTCTTCGAATCGAGGGCTGACCTCCTTCGCCATGGAGAGAAGGTCATTCACCGTCTTGGCAACCCGGCTGATCTGCCGGATGATTTCGTCAAAGATTTCCTGGTTTTTTGTATCGAGGGTAAGGTCTTCTTTGAGTACTTGGATTGCACCACTGATACCGGCAAGGGGATTTTTTATTTCATGCGCAATGGCAGAGGCCAACTGCCCCACTGTGGCGAGCCTGTCTGCCCGCTGAATCTGGCGGGAGTATTCCTCTTCCCTTTGCTTTATAAGAGCTTCCAGGGTTGTCAGGGTGTTGTTGAGATCCTTCATAAGGCGGGAAAATTCGGCTGCTTCTGCATGTGTGGTGTCCAGACGTGCGGAAAGGTTGCCTCTTTTTACCTCATTGAGTACTGTTACAACTTCTTTAATGGGACGGTCCACATAGCGGTCGAAGTAAAAGTACACCATGCCGAAGGCCCCTGTTACGGCAATCAACCCGAGGAGCAGGATAAGGTATCGTGCATGCGTAATCAGGGCGGAGAAGGAGGTGTTGTCCACGGTAATTTCAACAGTGGCGATTTTTTCACCACTGGTGTGGCATTTCACACACTCACCGTGTGAATACACCTTGAGTGTTTTGTGAATTTTCAGATTGCTTACAGCAAGTTCTGGCGAAGGAGGTGTTGTTTCCCGAGGGAAGATACGAACATGAACATTACTCGAGATTCTTTCCAGTGATTTGATATGTTCTCTCAGTTCGCTCCCGTGTCCGGACAGCATGAGCATACGGATATCCCTTTCCAGCATGGCCATGTAATGCCGGGACAGATTTTCGGAGACAATAGCGAGTGCATCCACCACTGCCCGCTGGGTTAAATAGAATGCTCCACCGAGTACCATCACCAGAGCGATACCCAGGGCAGCTCCAAATTTAACCTTTAGAGAGAGACCTTTTTTCTCATTCATCCCAAACTTCAGTATATAACATGTATGTTTCTGTTCATGAAAAGATTTTTTTGAGGACCTGGTGTGCCTTAAGAGGCATGTTTTTTGCTTTCTTGTGCCCTTTGACTTCATGGAGTTTTAAAAAGGATGAAGATTTTTATTCTTGAAGATGAGGGTTTGGTCAGGTGGTCCCTTAGCATCACCTTCGAAAAGCGGGGCCACTGCGTTGTGGCAGCTTCTACTGTCGGGGAAGCACGAACACTGGTAAAAAAGGATCGGTTTGATATATATCTGGTAGATATATTTCTTCCCGATTGTTCGGGACTGGAGTTTATTGACTTTTTAAAAAAACATCATCCGGAGGCGCGAATATTCATTTTGACCGCGTACGATGATTTTCAGGCTGTCAGGCGAAAATACCTTGCAGGTTCCGTAAATGGTCTGATAAAAAAACCTTTCAATGTGGCCGAGATTATCAGTGTTGTGGAAAGTGGTTGCTCTCGATGCTAAGTGGTACCAGAAGGGTACGCTTTTAGTAGGAATTGTATTTTTTCTTTTCCCTTTTTCGTTTTTTTCAGGAGGAAGTGATTTTTATATAACCTCGGTTGCAGCGGCTCGAGACTGGTCCAACTGCCTTGCCAGTGGATGCCATGGTCCCATGCTCAAAAGGAAAAAGGTACACCCGGCGCTTGAGGAAGGAGAGTGTACCGATTGTCATGAAAAGACGGGCAAACACAAGTTTCGGTTATCAGGAGAGGGTAATGATCTCTGTCTTTCCTGTCACGAGAATCCGGTTAAAGAGGGTGAAAATGCCCATCCGGCACTTGAGGAAGGAGCATGTACCGATTGTCACGATCCGCATGCTTCCACGCACAAAAAGCTGCTCAAGGAGGGGATCCCCGAGCTGTGCTATTCATGCCATGAAAGAAAAGACGAGACGAAGTATGTTCACGGGGCTGTGCTTCTCGGCCGCTGCTTGAAGTGTCACAAGCCCCACAGTTCCCCGTACGAGCACCTGCTTACGAAACCCAGTAGTACAGAGACGTGTTTTATATGTCATTACGATGATCTCACGGGCAGGAAAAGCGTCCATCCTGCCATTACTGAAGGCTCATGTACCGACTGTCACAATCCCCACGGAAGTGATTTTAAAAACAACCTCGTGGCACAAGTGCCTGAACTGTGTTATAATTGTCATGAATCCAAGACAGAAGGTAAGGTTGTACACGGCGCTATTGAAGAAAAAGGGTGCTTGGGGTGCCATAATCCTCATGGATCCGATTATGTGGCCATGCTGTACAGGGACATTTATTCATTATGCACGGGTTGTCATCCGGACCAGAAGGACGGCAGCCACATTATTACAGGCTTCAGAAGAAAGTTTCACCCTGTAAAAGGGGAAAAGGATCCGAAGCGGGAAGGTCGAGCTTTTTCATGTACATCCTGTCACAATCCCCATTCCAGCGATCATCCCTTCCTTTTTTACGAGGGCGATAGCAAGATGGAGATGTGCAAGCGATGTCATTCATTTTGAGAATTTTGAAGTCAGCGTTAATTGTTTTGATAATTGGAGCTGGATGGGGGGTGTTCTATGAGCATGCCATAGGAGGAGATGCCTCATCTACCTCCGGTAAAACCGAACGTGTTACCCTGAGAAAACTCGAAGACAAAAAAGACATTCTCGTTATTTTCCATGTAAAGGATCCCGGAGATGTGGTTTTCAGTCATCGCAAGCACGTGCTTGGCACACGGGTGCCATGCGACATGTGTCATGGAACCCTTGGGGATAAATATCGTAAAAAAGCAGAGACGGAGGGTAAAACGTTTTACGAAGTCATAGATAAGGATTACTGCGCGCATTGCCATAAGGGAGGAGTGATTTTCAGCGTTGAGGATGATAAGAAATGCTCGGTGTGTCATCATAGTAAAAAAGAAGAAGTGAAACCTGTTCAGCAGCACCAAAACCAGGAAAAAGAACACGGCGAGCAATGAGGAACAAAAAGTATATATGGGCAGGCGTGTTGGGTGTTTTTTTGTTTTCCGCGTGTGCCGCCACAATGCCCCGGCAGCGTGTTAACCTTGTATGGCCGCCTCCACCTGACGAGCCGCGGATCAGGTGGGAGGCCCAGTACAGGAGTATTGATGACCTTATCGGGCCGCCGAACTGGTTTTTGCGCCTCATTCTGGGCGTAAAAGCACCGCGGCCGCCACGCCTTCTTAAGCCCTGGGGTGTGGCGGCAGATGAGGGTGGCCGGATTTTCGTTACGGATACCGTACGGGGAGATGTAGTGGTGTTTGATACTGTGGAAAAAAAGATATACTTCATTGGACACCGCGGGCAGTTCACCACGGCCTTGCCCACCGGAATTGCTGTAACGGGAGACGGTCGGGTTTACGTGAGTGACGGCGTCAAAATGATGATTCTTGTCTATACCACGGAAGGGAACTACATAACCGCTTTCGGCAGGCGAGAGGACTTGGTAAAGCCCGCGGGGCTTGCTGTGGACGAGGAAAGGCAGCGCCTTTATGTTGTAGATATTAAAGGACACAAAATATGCGTATATGACCTTGAGGGACGCCTTCTCAAGACCATTGGCAAAAGGGGTACGGGGCCCGGGGAGTTCAACTTTCCGGTGGATATTGCGGTGGACAGAGAGGGACGCATCTATGTGACGGATTTTGGAAATTTTCGAGTGCAGGTTCTGGACAGTGACGGTAATTTCATCCGGGCTTTCGGTAAACCCGGAGATGCACCTGGCAATTTCCACAGGCCCAAAGGTATTGGAGTGGATTCCGAGGGCCACATATACGTGGCTGATGCCGCGTACAATAACTTTCAGATATTTGACAGTGAAGGTCGAATCCTTACCTTTGTAGGGGAAGCTGGTGTTGGTCCCGGCAAATTTCGGCTGCCGGCAGACCTTTACATAGACCGGCACGACCGTATCTATGTGGTGGATCAGCTCAACGCCAGGGTGCAGGTGTTTCAGTATCTTGGTACTCCCCGGGGGGCTTCAACTGAGTGATATGACCCAGAAATGGAGGATAGCACCCAGTGGTGTCGGGGCATATAAGAAAAGATGTGAATAATCAGGAGGTTAAATTGGTATTTTTTGGCATGTTTTGTGCTTCTCCCCAAAGAAATAAAAATCAGTCCCACGGGGGTCTAGAATGACCCTACTAAACGAAGGAGGGGGGTAACATGAGAAAGGTTATTACCGCCGCAGCAGCAGGTACAATGGTTCTGGGGATGGCGTATTCCGCGCTGGCGACCATTGCAGGCACGCCTCACGACCTGAGCGTGGGGAGTGGTGGCGTCGAGTTCAACACTGATCGGGTGTGCGTGTTCTGCCACTATCCCCACAATGCAAATCCTGCGGTGCCTCTCTGGAACCACACGTTGTCTACTTCCACCTATGATCTTTACACCTCTTCGACCATTGATTCTGATTATGCCGCAGGAATCACCCCACCGACGGGTGTTTCCTTGAGCAACACCTCCAGCGGGCTTTGCCTGTCGTGTCATGATGGTACTGTGGCTGTAAATTCCGTGAACACAGGACCATCCGGAATCACGGAAGTTGTGAGTACGGGTGGTGGTGTAATAGACGCTACCACTTATGCGATATCCAGTACTGTAAGTGTGTATATTGGCACTGACCTTACCAATGACCACCCTGTGGATATTATTTACCGGGGAAGCAGCGATGATCCTGACCTGAACGACCCTTCCACGGTGATCTGTACCAATGCTGCCACCGGTCAGGATATTACGGTTCAGGATCTTCTTCGCCCGGGCAATAATGGTCTGCAGAACACGGTGCAGTGCACTTCCTGTCACGAGCCTCATAAAAGTTTAACGGCTGATACGGATATTTGTGGTAATTCCTACACTGGCGCCAGCAAGAACTTTATGAGGATTGATTTGGCAGGTAGCTTGCTTTGTTATGGTTGTCATAACAAGTAATACTCCTTCTATGTACTGGGTGTGAGCGTGCGCACCCCCGTGGGACGAAAATTTTTATATAATGGAAGGGACGGATGAGACGGGAAGAAGATGCGCAAAGAAGAAATCCAGTTGGGATGGAAGATATGGGTTGTACTTGGATGGATGTGCGCTGTCCAGGCGAGTGCATCCCTTTCCCCGCTGGGGACCTCTGGAAGTCGGTTTACGCTCAGCGCTCAGGGCGCGTCCCAGTACGGGTATACACTCGTTATTTCTTTGAAAGGGCAATCACGGGGAAGCTTCTTTCAGCCGGGTCCGTTTGGTCTGGGCATAGACTTTTCTTCCCGTACCGGATTTTTTTTGTTCGGCGATGTGCCATCCCGTGCCGGCCCTTTTGATACATCTACCGAACTTTCCTTAGGCTTTGGCACCCGGATTTTAATCTCCCGCGAAAAACAGAAGGTCCCTGCTGTAGGAATAGGGGCCTACATAAAAAAAATAGGCGGCAACACAGATGGGGAAATTCGCACCATTGTTTCCAAAATAATAAAAACGAATGAATTAATTGGAAACCTCGGCTACTCTTACGAGAGAGACTCGGCGCTTTCTGCGCACCATTTCCTTTTTTTATCAATGCTATGGCGAAGGTTCATCACCTCTCGCTGGGAGGTGTTGGGTGAAGGTGCATTCTGGATTTCAAAAAATTTGGTCTTTGCCCTCAGCACAGGTGGCCAGTTTTTCCTGACCAAGCGCTTTTCCATAATGCTTTCCGCAGAAGCCCACTACGGAGGCAACGCGGTGGATGGCTCCACGGTGATTTCGTTGGCATATCGCACGTACGATGAACGCAGGCGTGACAGTGACGGAGACGGGATCTTTAACTTTCAAGACCGGTGCCCTTTTCAGCCGGAGGATAGAGACGGATTCGAAGACAGTGACGGCTGCCCGGATCCTGATAATGATGGTGATGGAATTCCCGATGCTCTTGACCCCACTCCCAACGGCGAGAGTCCCCAGAACCGGCATTTTGAAAAATCCTATCCCACTTTTAAGTTGCGGATTCTGTGATGCAGATACAACGATGCCTCTGGCCGATTGTTGCAGCGGCGGTGATCTGCGGGTTCCATTCTGAAACACGGGCTTTTTATTATTCTTTAAATGGACACGGTGCCCTGAATTTTTACCAGTATGGTATTCGTGCAAGTCACAGCCGGTCGCTTTTGGAGGAAGAACTCAGTACCAGCAGCGAATCTTTCTTTTATTCTCCAGAAGTAGAACGAACCTATCTCAATCTGGCTCTTCGCAACATCAATAATTTGGCATCAAAATCAACCCCGGGTAACTTCGCGTGGGGTGGTTATCTGCGTTCTTCTTTCTTTAGACGTCGTATGTTTCCCTTTTCATTTTCTCTTTATCGGAACGATACGTTTACCACTACCGAAGGTATTGGCTACCGCGCGTTGGGGCAGGGATATGGAGTTGTATTAAATTCAAATATACCGCGGCTCCCTCTTTTGCGCGTTTCATGGAATGATGACTATCACAAGCAACTTCGAGACCGGGAAGGAACGGACGGGATGCTTGTTTTGTCCCGCGGGAGACATCGTCGTTTGAATCTGGAAGGTTTTCTGACTTCGTGGGAACAACGCACAAATTTTATATTTAATTATTCCATTTTCGATGATTTTTTGAGAAATTCTAAGAAATCCAGCTGGTCTTTTGGATTTTACAATTATCTCACCCCCCTCAAAAGATTAAATATGCGAAACCAGTTCAGCGTGAACAGGGTGAACTCGAGCGCAGGGGGTTCTTATACCAATCAATCCATCAGATTTTCTCACGTGACCTCCTTCAGGTTTTCAAATACGCAACGCATGGGGGTGTATTTCAATACAGGACAATCGAAAAGTGACGGGATAGAAAATCGCAGTGATGCACTGAATATCAGTTTTTTCTGGCGGCCGCGTTCAACCTATCAGCTCAGCGGAGGCGCGAGCTTTCGGTATTTCCGTTATGCTGATGGACTCACCGGCGGGAGCTTTATTTACACCAACCACGGTGGCATAAAGGCCCAAATGAATTTTTTGAAAATACCCCTCATTCTGGGATACGACATTGGCATGGGAGTCCTGATACCCGAACAGGGCAGGGAAGGATTTTACATGTCCAATGCAGGCGGTATGTCTTTCGGAGTGGCCTGGCCCCGCTATTCACTCAAACACAGGGTGTCTCTTTCTGCGAGCAACACTTTCAATACCTCATCCAATTCTTTGCGCACAGACGGGTTTCAGGCTCGTTATGATATTTTTTCGAGGGAGTTCGCCGGGCTTTTGAGGTTTTTAGGGAGAAGCTCGTACTTTTACAAAGATGTTGTTCAGGCACACAAAAAGAGTATTTCACGGGTCGGTAATGTGGAGATACAGATGTATTGTCGCTACAACGCTTATCTTTCTGGCAATGTGGTGACGGGGTTTCGCCGAAATTCTTCTGAATCCGGGGTTAATCGCTCAGTATTCGTACGAATGAGTGCAAAAGTAAAACCCCGATACGATATTGAAGGCAATGTGTATGTATCCAGCTCATGGGCTTTCGTGCAATCGCAGCCAGCCCGCAGAACAACGAATACAGGCTTCAGAATTTCATGGATTCTGGGACGTTTATTCATGAATTTTTCTGCCAATTTTGTGTTTCGCGATAGAGGGGTGGGTTACAACGTGTTCTTCTCACTCCGTCGCACTTTCTCTGTAAGGACCTGGACATGATAAAGGCTTTTTACAGAATTCATCCAATGGTAACAGTACTGTTTTTCGGGCTCCCCTTTTCGTGTGCAGCAGTAAAAACCGTGTCAATTTTTGAAAAAAGCGTAACACACCAGCGGGGTGTTGATTTGAAGGTCACCGGCATTCAGTACATTGGAGCAGCCTCATCCTTTACCGAGCTGGGCGCGAAAAAGAAGTTAGCAATGCGATTTGTTGAGTTGCTCACGGGCCTGAAGCCTGACAGAATTGAAAGACCCCTGGGGATATGGGCTGAAAATAACGTGATTGCAGTTGTGGAGCCCGTGAAAAAACGGGTGGCTGTGGTGGACCTGCGTGAAAAAAGGGGACGGGCTGTGGGAGGATTTTACTACCCGGTAGATGTGGCGGTTGTGTGGAACAGGGTGTTTGTCTCAGATGCAGATGCAGGACAGGTGTTCGTGTTTGATATGGATTTAAAACTCCTTGATACTGTTGGCCTGGGCTTTAAGCGACCGGTGGGACTCTGCGGTTCTGAAGGTGCAGGGCATTTGTTTGTTGTGGATACCTGGGCGCACACGGTTTATGGATACAACCGAATGCTGAAGAGGGTTCTGGAGATAGGTGGGAGAGGAGATGCCCCCGGACAGTTTAATTTTCCAACTTTCTGCGATGTAGACTCGAGAGGTTTGCTTTACGTGGTTGATTCCATGAACTTCCGTGTCCAGATTTTCAATGCGTACGATGGAGCTGTTGTCGGGACCTTCGGGTGTCATGCGATGGTGAGTGGTTGCATGGCTCAGCCCAAGGGGATAGGTGTTGACTCCCGGGGACACATATACCTGGCGGATGCGATTTTCGATGCTGTCCAGGTGTTCGATCGTGATGGGACACTGCTGGCTGTGATAGGACGACGTGGACGGGCTCCAGCGCAGTTCTGGTCACCCGCTGATGTTGACGTGGACGAAAAAGATCGGGTGTTTATAAGTGACATGTTCAACGATCGCATTCAGGTGTTTCAATATTACCCGGAAGCTCTCACGTGAGGGAGGTGGCACGGTGAGCGGGGGTGTTTTATCACAGGGCAGGAAGGGTTGGTGGAAATGGCTGGTGTGTGTGATCTCGGTGTGTGGTTTTTCCGCTTCTGCAACGGCTGACATCGCTTCAACAAAGCACAACCTTTCCACTTCCGGTCCTGGCCCTGTCAAGGCAGTATCTGAGACCCGGATTTGTGTGTTTTGTCACACGCCTCACGGAGCCAATCCCTCAATACCTCTGTGGAATCGTGATGTTTCTTACCAGAGTGGAATCGTTTACGTACCCTATTCCTCCGCGACACTTAATGCTTCCCCGGGCCAGCCTACAGGAGCAACAAAGTTGTGCCTTTCGTGTCATGACGGTACAGTCGCGGTGGGACAGCTGCTGAGAAACCCTGCTGTTTCCATGACCGATTCGGGTACAGGGAGGCTGACCCCTGAGGGCAAACTTTCTCCCTCGGCTCCGGGTTATATCGGGACGGACCTCAGCGGTTCCCATCCTGTGTCCTTTCAGGTGACAGAGGCCCTTATTGCAGCCAACAACTCCAGCGGTGATACCCCGCTCAATCCACTTTCTGCAATGACCTCCGATCCTGACGGGGTGCGACTGGATGCAAACAACGAGCTTCAGTGCACGGCATGCCATGACCCTCACGACGACTCCAACCGTGCCACATCCGGCGCTCCCTTCTGGCGCAAGCCGGGATGGAGCGACGTGTGCCGGGTGTGTCACGGGATATAGGTTAATGGGGGCGTGGTGGTAATAGCGGTGATAGTGGGGGGGAGCTCCATCCGCGTGAGCAGGGCATTCCCGCCGGAGGCGGGAAGTATATATCAGGCGCGGTTGGAGCATGTGGTGAGTGAGAGAAGCATGAGAAGTGCACAAAGAAAGGAGACACGATGAGTAAAAACGTGGTGAAGGTATTGTTACCCTTATTTTTTGTTTTGGTATTTCCTCTTTCACAGGCTTTTACAGGCATGGGCACCAATCCTCACATGAGGGGTCCCTTTAAAAAACGCGGCTGTGGTGTGTGTCACGTGGGACACGGAGCACCCCGGACCCCAATGCTTCCCGAGCCTGAAGAGAAGGCGTGTTACAGGTGCCATGGTGAGGAATGGTCCAAAACAAAGGAGATCCTGAACATTGAGCTGCCCGAGGACGAGGAACCCGTAAATGTGGAAAGGTCGTTCGAGAAACCGTACAGGCACCCTGTGGAGTTGAAGAAGGGTAAAAACGAAAGGGGTGCTGAGTGTACGGATTGTCATAATCCTCATGAAATGCGGTCCATGAGGAAAAAGCGTGCTCCAGGGACCAGAAAGGAAAACCCGTATAATGGCCAGGGGTATGAGTATGAACTGTGTTTTAAGTGCCACGCAGACGTAGCTGACCTTCCGCCCACTGAGAAAGATAAAAAGATGGAATTTGAAGGAATGCGGTCATCACACCCGGTTGTCTACGCGAAACGCTCTGGTCCTGTGCCCAGCTTAAAACCGGCTCTGTGGGAGGGTGCTTTTATCAACTGTACTGATTGCCACGGAAGCGACGATTTGGCAGACAGGGGGGTTCACGGGTCAATCTATCCTCATATCCTCAGGTACAATTATCAGGAAGAAGACGGTACTGCTGAGAGTGAGTACACATATGCCCTTTGCTATTCGTGCCACGACAGAATGAGTATTTTGAGGGACGAGTCTTTCCGGTACCATTCGCTTCACGTGAGTGAGAATCAGATTTCCTGTCATTCTTGCCATGATCCTCACGGTTCTAACAATCCATATCTTATCAGGTTTTCTTCCGAGGGATTAACAGAAGTAGAACCTTCTTCGTCCGGAAAGCTGGAGTATGAAAGTTATGGCCCCAGGAGCGGAGCGTGTTTTGTCTCCTGCCATGGGAAAGACCATGACCCTGCGAGGTATTAAATTTTTGTATAGAGAAAGCGAGGGGTTGTGGTGTGTCAAATAATTGACAGGAAAAGGGCAAATAACTCACAAAGTGGAGTAAAATACTCAGCAGGGTGAAGTATTAAACGAGATGCTCAGAATCGAAGAGAAAAACACTTCAAAAATTTTTAATAAATTCAATGGGTTAGGGAGTACGCCTTTTCTCAAATACAGAGGGCGGTCTTCTGGTTCTGTTTCCGGTTATGGCATTTTTATTGCCTTCTCCTTAGGAGAAGATAAAAAGGAGAGGTGTGTAATCGCCTGAAGGGGGGATGGTGAGGAGGGGCCTGTTCATAATTGTTCTGCTGGTAAGTGCGCACGCATATGCCAACCTTGCACCTGTGGTGGATAATATCACTGTGAATCCGGGATTAAGAGTAAGACCGGGTACGGAAGTCACCATCACGATTAATGCCCACGACCCTGATTGCCCGGATGTGTGTGTGCCAACGCCGGGAATTAACACCTGTGGCCTTTATATCAGAAACGATACCACCACCTGGAGCGCCACAGGGGGAACGTTCTCTTACATTGATGCAGGGGATGCTGCATCTCCCTATGTTACCAGGGCAACCTGGATAGCACCGGATACAACAGGGGCCTACACTATCGAGGTGTATCTGGCCGACAGCGGGAGCTGGCTCTGCGGTGGGCGACAGAGCACAACTGCAAGCATTTCTATCTCCGTAGCAACAGGTCAGCCACCCTAGGTAAAGTCCGTTATTGTACAACCGGGCCTGGTACCTCCGGGTGGCACCTCGAAGATTATAGTAAGGGCGGTAGACCCTGATTATTCTGGACCGATGACCTACACCTTCACCGCTTCAGGTGGAAGCATCAGCGTTCCTGACTCATCGCGTCCTGACGAGGCTGTATGGCGTGCGCCTCAACGAGACGGCACCTACACCATTACCGTTACCGTTACCGACCCGGAAGGAAATGCAACGCAGGTTCAGCGTACGGTGAAGGTTAAATTGCTCCAGCCCGTGGGAAATGTACAGGCGGGTTCGAGGTTGATCAGACCGGTGGATGTGAGTGTTGACGGTGTTGGGCGTATTTACGTGGTTGACGGTCGTACGAGAGATGTGCTGATCTTTCAGGCTTCCGGGATGCTGGAAAGAAGGGTGGGCTTGCGCAGGGCACTTTCTGCAGATCCTTCACCTGACGGCTTATTATGGATTACCACTTCAGATCATTGCCTGCTGGCACTGAATACGAGTGCTGGCGATAAGGTGGTTGTGGAAAACTGTGACGTGCTTAAACTTCCAGTGGATGTAAAGTGTGCGTTCTCACGCGGTTACGTGTACGTGGCCGATGTGAAAGCCCAGGAAGTAAAAATTTTTGATTTGCAGGGCGCTTATCTTTTCCCCATCACGGGGCTTGTGGCTCCGGTGGGCGTTGATTTTCTGGAAGGTTCAGGTGAAGTCGCGGTTGTGGACGAAGCGGGTAAAAAAGTCGCCTTCTACACTCCAGAGGGAGCTTTTATCGACAGCTGGGGTGTTGCGGGCAATAACGAGGGGGAGTTTGTCAGACCTCACGGCGTTGCACACGATGCGGCCGGTAGAATTTACGTGACAGACGCTTACCTTGACACTCTCCAGGTTTTCACTAGGAGCGGCGGGTTCGTGGGCTCTGCAGGTGGACACTGTACCTCGAAAGGTTGTTTGGTTCTTCCTCGAGATGTAACTCTGGATGTTTTCGGCCGGGTACTCGTTGCTTCTGCCGGAACCGGCCGTGTGGAAATCTATTCCCCGTGCATCAACGATTCAGATTGCGATGGAATGGATGATGCTTATGAACGCGATCAGGGATTTAATCCCTTTGATCCCCGGGATGCAGCTGCGGATGCCGACGGGGACGGACTTTCCAACCTCCGGGAATATTTGCTTGGAACGTCTCCGCTGAACCCTGATACGGATGGAGACGGACTTGCGGACGGCAGGGAGGTGGCTATTGGTACCAATCCACTTTCACCGTATGATTATTTACCCGTTGCCGTGGCTACCACCCCCTATTCCATTGTAGAGCCGACAGTAATTACTCTTTATGGTACCGGCTCGTACGATCCCGCAGGAGAGAGCATCATCAGCTATGTATGGAGACAGATAAAAGGACCGGAAAATGTGATGGAGGAGGCCACCGGGGATGCTGTCCAGGTGCTTCTGAGACGCGCAGGTAAATATACTTTCGGTCTCAGAGTGTTTGACGGGCGGCTGTGGAGTGACGAGGCTTTGGTAGATGTGTATGTGGAAAACGTATTGCCCTCGGTAGAAGTTCCATCAACAGTGTTTGCGCGTGCTGGAGAGGAGGTGCACGTACCCGTATCTGCCGAGGATGCAAACGGAGACTTCGTGCGGTGCTGGTGGGAGCGGAAGTCTGCTGCAGCTCCTGAACCCGTGCAATCAGGGGATTGTAGTGCGTATATCAGGACAGATAAGCCTGGTGTTTATGAATACACGATCAAGGCCTCCGATGGTACGGGAGTTACCGAAAAGGAAACAAGATTGTACGTATGGTCCGATGAAGAGAAGCCTCCCGTTGTGAAGGCATCAGGTCGTTATCTGGAGGAAATTAATACGATTGAATTGAGCAGTAATGTTTTCTTTAAGAGAGATTCTTCAAAAGTAGTGCGATGGCTGCAAAAGGGAGGTCCTGATGTTGTGTTGCCTCCGGGAGGGATTGTTGGAGACACCGTTCGAATAAGAGTTCAAAAGCCCGGACAGTACACCTTTGCAGCTCTTCTCGATGGTTATCCAGAGGCATTGTCCCACAAGGTGAGCGTGAACGTTTGTCCGGATGGGGATGTTCTTGAAGTAAGCGGTGGTTCTGACAGGGTGGTGAAGGTGGGAGACCTTGTGGAGATGTTCCCTCAGACAAACACCATCCGTGGAGCTACTGTTGTGTATCAGTGGAGGCAGGTTGCAGGACCCCACGCGTTTTTGATGAAAACCGGCGAAGGCGTGGATTTTTATCCTGTGCTCCCGGGTGTATATGAATTTGAGGTGATTGCGACAGAGGCTGCTTCCGGATGTTCAGCCCGGTCACGGGTGAAAGTGTTTGTAGAGGGCTCGATGCCGCTTCCGCGGGTTTCGGTAGATGATGGGCGATGTGTGGACTGTGACACGGTCGCGGTGCTGGCCACTCCCGTACCCTCAAGTGCAGATGTGACCTGGGAACCCGAAGAGCCCGAACCTGCACTCCCGTTCAATTCAACGGAAGAACTTTTGAAGGTTTGGGCTCCGGAGCCCGGCGTGTATGTGTTTCGTGCACGCCCGTTTGATGCTCCAGTTGCAGGGGTGGAGACGGGGGCTATGGCAACATTCGAAAAAGGAGAGAATGTTGTTCCGCAGGTCGACGTGGTGCACGGCATGTTTATAAAACCCGGGGAGACGGCGAGGATTAACGTGAAAATGAAAGGTTCAGGCGAGGGAGATCTTTCCCTCCAGTGGGAATACATGGGTGGTTACATTCCGGAAAAGTGGGATGTAAATGATTCGATCCTTGAAATTGCAGGTGGATTACCCGGAGACTTTTACCGTTTCAGAGTGGTTGCGTATAAGGGTCACTACAGGAGTGTACCCGAAAGTGTGTGGATTGCGATAGCGCAGAGACCTCTCACGGTCACTGTGCCGGATGCAAACGGCGAGGAGGTTTCGGCCACAGTTGAAGATGAGGTGTTGAAGAAGATTACGGTAACGTTTTCGCAGATAGAAGAGAAGGCTGTCGGGCTCGGGCTCAACGAGTATACAGGAGCGGTTCCGGAAGGCTATCGTGTTGCCGGAGGAGAAATATTTATTGCCCCCGGTGGGGTCCCTGTCGAGGCTTCTTTGAGAATAGAGCTGAATGTACCAATTGATGATGCAAAGGTGTTTTACCTTGTTTCGTCACAGGCATACCCCGTGAGAGATGTCACAGTAGAGGACAACGCTGTTGTAGCGAAAATCAGAGCTACAGGACGATATGTAATACTGGTAAAGGAGAGGAAGGTTGTGTTGCCTGTTGCATCCCGGACCAGGAGTTTCTGTTTGATCGCGGGCGTTTCGAAAGGATTTTATGGAACTTCGTTTGTGCAGGCGTTGAGGCATTTCCGGGATCAATTCCTCCGCAAGAGCCATGTTGGCAGAAAAATAGTAAGTGTGTACTATGCTGTCAGTACAAAATATTATAAACATGTGATGAAACACTCAGCTGTAAAAACAGGACTGCGGGCCCTTCTTTTACCTGCATACCTGGGGAGTGTTCTGGCCAGACACGGTGGCCTGGCAGGTATGCTGGCAATGATAGTACTCGGCTTTATTTTAATGTTTCGGGTCGTTCAGATAAGTGGCGGCAGGTGGACACTTTTGCTTTGTATAATAAGCGCTGCTGTAATGATGGGTTATCAGTTCGCGCATGCACTGGATTCCCCCCACGACCTGTTGAACTGCAACGATTGCCATACGGTTCACAGCGCCCCGGGGCTTGCACTGACCTCTTCGTGGGGCAACTGGTATCTGTGCACTTCCTGCCATTCGTCCGGCAACATGGCGTCCAACTACGCTTTCAGCATCGGAGACCAGGCCGTTCCCGGCCAGCAGGGATATTCTCACAGGTGGGACGCGTATGCGAATAATACCACCTATCAGACCGTTACCCCAACCAACAGCGAGCTCTCTGTCCGGCTGGACGGCGGTAAAATAATGTGCTCCACGTGCCATGACCAGCACAGCCAGGCCGACACACCGTTTGACCCTTCTGCTCCTGCATCGGGAGCAGGTCGGCATTTTCAGCGCATTTCCAACGATGCCAATCAGATGTGTTTGGACTGCCATTCTGCGAGAAACGTAACCGATGTAAGAACCTACACCGGAGAAAAGCTCAGCCATCCTGTGGGAGTCGCCTATGACCCTGCGACCTATGAAAACCTCAATGCAGCAATAAAGGATATTAACGGTGCTGCGCAGAGCGGCACGCGGTATGAAGTGGATGCGCCCGGTGATACGAATCCCACCAATAATTTAATTCTGGATGGTACAGGTGCTGTGAACTGCATGACGTGTCACTGGGTACATTACACAGATGGCAATCCCTACACCATAGATAAAAGGTGAGGACCATGAGGAAAGAGACAGGAGCAGTAAAAATTCTTTTATTTGCACTCGCTGTAACAGCCTTTTTCTTCGCTGTTCAAACCTGGGCGACGACACTGACCCTCCGCTCGAGCGGCAAGGACGCCTCTGATCCCGGGGACTGGACATGGACGGGTTCGGAACTCGGTGACAACTCGGATGCCACCTACGCCAGTGCTGCGGGTAGCGGTCTCTGGTTGAGGTCGGATATTCAGCGTCCGTTTATACCGTCGGATGCTGTGATCAACTCGGTGGTCGTGTACGTGAGGGCCCGACAAACCGGGAATGAATACATAGAATTTGGCGTTTACTGTGCAGCATCGGGAACCGATTCAACGGGCTCCAACGTTCCGAGACCCGGAAGTTCCTTTACCGACTATTCCAACTCTTTTGTCACCAATCCCTGCACGAATTCGTCCTGGACGATCACGGATATAGAGAACCTTGTTGTCTCCATTGGAACGATCCGGAGCGGTCGCTGGTGGAGCGGAGAAATGCAGGTATCTGAGGTATGGGTGGTGGTTGATTACAGCCGGAGTTCTCTCCAGGTATTACAGAACAGGGCTGCGGTGGACTCGGATGTCCAGATCACTGTTTCTGCATTTTTCTCAGACGATGCCAATGGTAACAGTTCCACGGATTTTGAGCTCTGTTACGATTCCGGCTGCGTTTCTTCTGTTCCTGTGTGCTCTGGTGTTACAGGTTCTTCTCCGCGAAGTTGCGTATTTTCCGGACTTGCCCAGAATACGAGTTACTGGTTTCGCGTGACTCACTCGGATCCTGACGGGGTGAACGGCTCCAATCCCCAGATTATCGGGCCTTACAGGACATCCAATAACCGTGTTATTCCCGACCCTGCTGAGGCCGCTGTTGAAAGCAGTACAACGATTACCGTATCCGCTCCTTTCACCGGTGATGCAAACGGCGACTCTTCCACCACGGTTGAGCGGTGTACTGACAGTTCCTGTTCCTCTCCGGTGACCATTTGTTCCGATCTTGCCGGGTCTTCACCCCGCACGTGCGTGGACAATTCACTCAGTTCCCAAACTTCTTACTGGTTTCGTATTACATTTTCCGACCCCGACGGTGTGAACACGAGCAATGCTTCCAACCCGCAGATTATCGGGCCCTATACAACTCCTGCTCCTGATACAACCCCTCCCGTGTTCGGTGGAATAGCGCTTGCGGAGGACATGGGCAGGGGAAGGCGCGTCAGGCTGGAATTTGATGCAGCCACGGACGAGTCTCCACCGATTAAATACAATGTCTATTACAACCTCGCTTCCAGCTGGAATGATGCTGACTGGTCACAAAATAATGTGTTGAGAGACGTGAACACGCGGCCCGGGAAAACGTACCAGTTGAAGACGTATCTGGATGGCCTGGAAGAAGGTGAAGAATATGTCGTGGGCGTAAGAGCAGAGGATGCAAGGGGCAATGAAGATACGAACAGTGTTACTCTTACGGTAATTCCCTATCCACGAATGATGAAATCAGAAGGGTATTATCTCGTTGCAGATGGACTTGCACCGGCGTCGGGCTTTAACAGGCCGTCTCAGGTGTTTGGAGACGATGTTGGTGGTACTCTGCTGGTTTATACCTGGGTTTCTTCAGGACTTGGTTTCAATGCACCTTTTCAGGGACGCTATGAGGTTCCTTCTGTGATCACCCCTGGCAAGGCTTACTGGGTGTACAACTGGCAGCCCGGCAACCTTCTGGACGATGATTACGGATCCCGAAACACCAGTTCACAAACCATTGTGGACCTTTTGCCCGGGTGGAACATGATCGCAAATCCATACCACAAGAACGTGCGTTTGAGAGACGTGGTGGTCACCAAGGTGAACAATCCAGGGGCCGGAGATTATACATTTGAAGAAGCCGTGCTTAACGGCTGGCTTGTAAATGCAGTGTACTGGTGGAATGGTTCGGGATACAACTGGGCAGCCTACAACGACAATCCACCTGCTAAACTGGTTCCCTGGCGGGGTTACTGGATTTATCAGAGCGATGACAGTGTGCAACTCCAGCTGAAGTTTACCAGACCGTAAGGGAGGCAAATGATGAAACCTGTGAACACCTTAAAATTTTTGATCGCCGTGGGAGGTGTGGTGGAGGTGCTCCTCTTTTACAGGAGTTCCGCAACCGCATTGGAAATTCAGATGCAGGTGAATGTTGGAGAATATTCTCAGCGTCTCGTGCTTGGTGCCACCCCTTATGCACATTCAGGATATGATGCGCTTTTTGATGTTCCGGCCATGAAGGACGGTGGAGAGCCTTTTTTTGTGTATATCGAGAACCCCGATTCGGGTTTTGAGGTGGATGCATTCTGGAGAGATTTCGTGGACTACCTTCCACACACGTGGAAAATTGTGCTGGAAGGGGCGGCGGGTCAGGACGTGGTGTTTTCCTGGAAGGTGGACAGCGGTCCATCATTTCGCCTCAACCGTTGCTTCCGGTCACAGGTGTTTTTCGTCGATCCTGCATCGGGCCTCAAGGTTTCCATGACAGGGCAGTCCGGTTATGCGGGAGCCGTCACTGCGGACCCCGCTGTTTTTTATGTGGAGGCTACGGATAGAAAAGTTAAACGGGTTTTACCACCGGAATGGATAAAGGTGGAAGATCGCGGAGATTACTATCTTGTAAGGTGGGGGACAGCACGCTCCCAAGACATGGAAATAGAAGGTTACCTTCTTTATGTGGAGGAAGGGGGCAGGCTCAAGCGCGTTACCCGAGAACTCTTGAAGGGAAATGCGTACATCATCAAAAAGGAGAAGGGTGCTTCAGCTCGTTTCGGTGTACAGGCGGTTGCTGGAGGGATTTGTAGAAGTAACATTAAATTGTCTCCGTAAGGAGAGGGTGCTGGAGAGAAGATGAAAAAGATTTTTGCCAGGCTTGGTTCTATTAGATGGAAATTTGTGCTTCTTGCGGGAGGCGTGATATTAGGATTAATGGTATGGACGCTCAAGGGATATGCGCCGCCTCCCCCACCATCCACCGTAACCATGTACCCCCTCAACGTGGCTCCTGCAAGTATTGAGGAAGGGAGCACGGACGATTTCATTCGTTTTTATTTTCTCACGGACCAGGGCCAGGCATACGTAACCAGCATTACCGTGACAAAGGCAGGAACAATTGCAGAAGGTGACGTGCAGGTGTCTCTTTACAAATCCACCAATAATGTGTGGGACGCCTCGGATACACTTCTTGCGGGACCCCAGTCCTTTGTGGGTGGTGTCACCACCTTCACCGGCTTGAGCGAGGCTGTGACAGATACCATCCAGGCCTATTATTTCATCGTGCTTTCCGTTGCCCCCGGTACAGCGGGGACTACAGCAGGGGTAAATCTCGTTGACCCGTGCTTCAGCGTGGATGTGGGAGCACCCATATGTACCACAACCGATTACGCGCCTGTTCCTGTCCTCGCCGCAGGTCAGGTTCCGGACGTTCTTGTGGTGGAGCCTTACGATATCGCACCTTTTTACGCTGCACCAGGGGAAACGGATGTTCCCGTGCTTAAACTGGACATGTATGCACTTTCCAATACGGTGGTGTGGACTGCCCTGACAGTGTATCTCTCCGGCACAAATGCAGCGGATACTGATGTCGCCAGCGTGAAAATCTACAAGGAAAGCGGGGTCACCCCCGGATTCCAGTCCTCGGAGGACACGTTGATTTCCTCGGGGACAGATGTTTTTTCCGGCGGCGTTACCACTGTTGATATCCTCACATCTGAGGTGATCGGAGGCACACCTGAAACATACTACCTTGTTTATGACGTGGCCTCCGGCGCCAATACGAATGCGAACATAGGGGCCACTGTCCTGAGCGATTCGTTTGCGGTGGCTTCTCCGGACGTGGTATCCTCCCTGAATCTGCCTTTCTCCAGCAAAGAGATTGACATTATTGTGCCCGATTCCACTATCGGCACGCTGGACTACGTGGTTTCCTCCTGCAACCAGGTGGTCCTTTCCTGGTTTTTTACAGGGGATGAGAACAATAATAGCTACACGTATTTTGAATCAAGTACGGATGCAACGTGGGGTAATGCAGATGACGTGGTTGTTTGTGCAGAGGTTTCTAGTGTGCCTCCGAGAAATTGCACGGTGGTCGGCATAGACCTGTCGACGACTCCACTCTACTTTCGTGCGGTCCACTATGATCCCGATGGTACGTCAGGCGGGACTTTTGTCACTGCCCAAACGGCATACGTTGATGTGGGGCCGGTGGATTGCACAGTTGTCACCGGCAATCCACCGGTGGTGAACATTCTTAACCCCGCAGATGGTACAGTTGTGGCCGGCAACGCGGCATATCCTGTAACCGTCCAGGTATCGGTGTGGGACCTTGAAACAGCTCCTTCAAACCTCACTGTGGAGATTTCCGTTGATGGCGGTGCATGGGATTCCACAGGATGGCTTTACAATCCCAACTGGGAAAACGTGGATATCAATCTTTACGTGTACGAGTGGCCTTGGAGACCCACGACACCGGGTCTGCATACACTCGCTGTGAGGGCACGCGATGGGGATGGCAATGCGGGGTATGCTTACTACAACGTGCGTGTGTATGTGAACGCAGTTACCACCGTGTCCGTGGGTGATTATGAAATGTTCCCCGGGAGCGGCCTGTTGCTCGTGAGGGGTGGAGCGAGCATCATGTGCATGTCGTGTCATAATGTATCCACCCATGGCGGTTACGTGTGGTCCAGTACAAAGTACGGTAACTGGGCAATTAACTGTCGCATCTGTCACGTGCCTCACGGCACGCGGAATATTTACCTTATCACGGAGAACATAAAGACACCCTCCAGCGGTGTGAAGAGTGTGGATTTCCGGGCCATTACCGGAGACCCCGCTGTGGATCTGGGGCTCATGGGTAACATGCAGGACGGTGTGGATTCCAACGTGTGCGAGGTCTGTCATACGAAAACCACGCATTATAAGAACACCAACCTCGGTGATGACCACGGAGGAAAGGACGGCATCGACTGCACGGCGTGCCACCCTCACGCACAGGGATTCAAGCCGGAACCCGAAGGGCGTGGTGGGTACAACTGTGCCATCTGCCACCCCGATCTTTTCCAGCCCATTAACACCTCAACCACCACCTATCACCACTATCTGAACAATGCAGAACCCATTTATCCCGAAATTCTCACACCGTCAGAATTGCCCACCGACACCACGGATAGGAACTGTCTTATATGTCACGCAGACCATGATATATTCAGGCCTGATCTCAATCCCGACAACACCATCGGTCGCGCCGCCAACCTGAGGGTGGACATATCGACGGCTCCAACAACCACCTCGGGATTTACCAACACAGATTTTGACTCGTCCACAGGAACGAGCATATGCATTTCATGCCCCAAAGACGTGATGAACAAGAACACGACCACCCGGAACAGCAGCGATGGAGTGACTCAGACAATCGTTATAGATGGCACGGCATTCCTCTCCAGCATTCACAATTACACCATACCCATGACCATTGCCACGGATGGTTCTATATTCAATGCCAACTGCATCAAGTGTCATAACGACACCATGTCTCCCAAGAGTTCAGTCAATGCCTATACGGGCTCTCCCTTCGAGCTTGCGCCTCATGACTCAGCTCTTCGCTGGATTCTCAACCCCTTTGATTTGATTGCCAGTGACCCGCTGGAGGAGGATTTCTGTTACAAATGTCATTCTGGAGATGTGGCCGGGAAGGACTATTTTGGGGTTGCTTCTATGACTGCAAGGGCGAGAGGCATCCAGTCACAGTTTGCAAAAACATACATTCACCCCATCACTGCATCAGGCAGGCACAAGACCATCGAGGGCTCATCGTACGGCTGGTTGCCTGCTGATTCACGCCATGTGGAATGCACGGACTGTCACAATCCTCACAAGACCGCCCAGGGAAACCACACCCCGGGAAGCGGGGGCTTGGGCGCTGCCAATCAGGGTGTATGGGGCGTGCAGATTACGTCCGAGGGCGACGTGTATTCGGCAGGAACCGCGGATTTCACCAATGGTTCCTGTACGGTCACTGGAACCGGCACGGCGTGGACCACCATACCCAATCCCACAGAATGTAACATCCACTGCACCACGGATACCAAGAAGATCAACTATCCGATAGCTTCGGTTGACAGCGACACCCAACTCACCATTCTGGACCTGAGGGGTTCGGGGGCATGTTACGAGGGATCCTGTGGTGCCGGGTCCAGCTACGAAATCGTATGCCCGCGT
This sequence comes from bacterium, assembly GCA_024275095.1. Lineage (GTDB taxonomy): Bacteria > JAJRZV01 > JAJRZV01 > JAJRZV01 > JAJRZV01 > JAJRZV01. The sequence goes on from JAJRZV010000130.1 coordinate 40,111, forward strand.
AATCTCCAGTACGCGCGCGTGGAATCAGTGAACAACCAGTACGAAATCTGCTTTAAGTGTCACACCCCCTATGCTTGGGACCTTACGCCTCCGGTGACCCTTTCGGGTGGTCCCAACGGGCAGGTGTGGGCGGAAACCGATGTCGCTCAGGACTTCAGCACGCATAATCTTGCATACCATCCACTATTTGCCCCGGGCCTTTTTCAGCCCCCGGATGACGCCAATCCGTATTGGGATGGCAGTGCCGCCTATGGCAACAAGGCAACGACAGCTACCGCCTGTCCCAATGCCAATCCCAACGCAGGCTATGACAACACCTTTGTGGATTGCTGGGGCAAGCAGTCACTGGTTACGTGTTCCGACTGTCACTCCACGGATGCTCCCGGGAATGACATCCCCGAGGGACCCCACGGGTCCGCGTTCAAGTGGTTGCTCAGGGGTGTTGACCCGAATGTTACTGTTACGCTGGCGGACGGTACTGTAATTTACCTTAACCAGGATGCCAATGTACAAACATATCCCCGGATGTTCTGCGTGAACTGCCACCGTGCAGACGTGTATTTCCCATTGTATTCTTCAAGTACGTTTTACTGGGATCTTTCTCGCTACCAGCACGACGACCCCAACTCCAGTTGTTTCGGTACAGACCTTGTGGATGGAGAGGGTACGCGATTTGAAAACCCGTGCATGAACTGTCACGGCGGGCGCTCGCCCGGTCAGATCCACGGCTCCAACTTGGGAGTGGGCTCCCTGGGTTCCTCGCCCCAAGGATTCCGCTTCATGAACGGTTCTTCGTGGGTGGGGCACACCACGGGCCTCACGGGCGGGACGTGTTATACTCTCAGCGCGGCGAACGATTTGAGCACGTGTACCCAGCATTCCACAGGAAGGAGTTATACGGGCATGAACTTTTCGTATTGATTTTCCCGCAACCGAGGGGAAGGGGTCAGGTCTTGACATTTGACATTTTTGGTTGAATAAAAATTTTCTGTCTTTTAAAATACTTTTCATGGCGCGTCCTTTAAGAGTCCAGTTTGAAGGTGCTTTTTATCACGTATTTGCCAGAGGTAATCGTAAGGAGCATATTTTCTATTCTTACAGGGATTATTCAGTGTTTCTTGAGAAACTTGCAGAAGCAGCGAAAAAATACAGCCTTCTTATTTATGCCTATGCACTCATGCCCAATCACTATCATCTGGCGGTTGAGACTCCATTTGCCAATTTGAGCGAAGCCATACATTTTCTTAACAGTGCTTATACAAACTGGTTTAGAGAAAAACACCAGATTGTGGGACCAATTTTTCAGGGCAGATTTAAGTCCGTTATCGTGGATAAGGATTCTTACCTGCTTTCTCTTGTTGCCTACATTCATTTGAATCCAGTTAAAGGTCGCCTAGCCGAGTCGCCTGAAAAATATCTCTGGAGCAGTCACAGATTTTATGTGAAAGAGAAAAGGGCTCCTGAATGGCTTGCTGTGGGTCCGGTTCTTTCAATGTTTTCTTCTGGATCAGGAAAAGGGAGAAAGGCTTTTCATCGTTTCGTTACAGGGTTCCGAATAGATCTTGAGCAAGAGATAAAAAAGGGTTTTATTCTGGGGGATGAAAGTTTTGTAAATATGATTCAGGAGAGGGTGAAATCATCCAGGTTGTCTCCGGAAATTCCTGAGGCAAAGAGGTTGATGTGGAAAGTGGATGCTCCTGAAAGAGCTGTGGAGCTCATACGTAAAATTGAAGGGTGGAGCGAGAAAGAGGTGTTTTCTCCGAGAAGTGATGCTCATAAAATCACTGTCTACCTTCTTAAGAAATTTTCACCCTTTTCCCTTCAGGAAATTGCTGAGTTATTTAAAACCCATTACTCCAGTCTAACGGTAAAGGTAAAGAGATTTGAAAAGAGAATGGCCAACGACCGGAAACTGCGAGAGAAAGTTGAGGAAATAAAAAAGAGGTATTTGTCAAATGTCAAGACCTGACCCCAAGGGGGTTGTTGTATGGGTTGTGTGGGTTTTGGTAATTGTGTGTGGATGTGCAGAGGGAAAGCAGGCCTGGAAGCTCGATTCTTTTCTGGGACGCACGATTTTTGAGACCGATGCCACAGGTTACTTTCGGGTGGAGCAAAGGAATAGAACGTGGTGGATCATAACACCGGAAGGTCACCCATTTTTTTCCACCGGTGTCAATGCTGTGCATCCCTACGGCTATTACGTGAAGGCACTGGGATATTCCCCGTACCGGGAAGCGGTGAAGTCAAAATACGGGGATGAAGATGCATGGGCTTCTGCCACCCTTCAAAGATTGTTAAGCTGGAATTTCAACACCCTTGGAGCATGGAGCGCTTATGACCTTTTCAATAAGGTGGGAATCCATTCGCCTTCTGTGGACGAGCTGGAGGAGCAGGCATATTCAACACCGGCAACATTCCGAATGCCGTACACGGTGATTCTCTACACCTCGGGTGCCTCATGGCTGAGAGGAACGATTGTGGATTTCTTTTCCCAGGAATTCAGAGACCACGCCTATAAGGTGGCAGAAAGTTATTGCAAGCCGTTGAGTACAGACCCCTATCTCCTTGGTTATTTTCTGGATAACGAGATGAGGTGGGGAGTCGACTGGCGTGGAGCTAAAACATTCTTTCAGGAATATTTTTCACTGCCTGCAACAGCTCCCGGGAAGCAAAAGCTGGTGTCATTTCTCAGGTCCCGATACAGAAACGATGTGAATTCTTTGAACTCTGCATGGTGTGTGTCTGTAAACGATTTTGATGACCTGCTCTCGATGACCGAACTTCAGGGTTGCCGACCGGAGACACCGGAGGCAAAGGAAGACCGCTCGGAATTCCTCTACCTTGCTGCAGGCGAATATTTCCGTGTGAGTGCTGAAGCCATTCATGCCTACGATCCCAATCATTTAATCCTGGGTGCTCGCATACAGGCACTCGTTGCTCCTCCGGAGGTGGTGAGAGCGTGTGGAGAACATTCGGATGTTGTGAGCATCAATTTCTACGAACTGGAAGGATTGCTCGAGGAATATATCCAGCGTGCAGGAGAGGCATTCGGATATCCTTCGGGCTATCTTTCTGCAGAGGACAACTTCAGGCTTTTTTATGAAATTACGGGCAAGCCGATTCTCATCAGCGAATTTGGTTACCGGGCCGCGGATTCTGGACTTCCCAATTCGTATCCTCCCGGCTTTCTCACTCTTCCGAATCAGTATGAACGTGCCGCTGCCTTTGAGCGTTTTGCTGTTCGTGTGGCTTCGGCACCGTGGATTGTGGGGTATCACTGGTTTTCCTGGGTGGATGAGCCGGAGGAGGGCCGCTTTGACGGTGAAGATTCTAACTGGGGAATTGTCAATGAAGACGACGAGCCTTACCTTCCACTTGTGGATAAAATGACAGAAGTGAACAATTCTGTGTGGGAAATCCATAAAGATCACTGAAAGCCCAGCTTTTGCGTGAATGTGGTATAATGAAATATTCAAAATAATAAAGGTGTATCTTTCTCATGGTTGAAATCAACCCCGGAAAGCCTCTCCTTGATGCGTTGCTTGCGCACGTGATGATTTTCCAGGATATTCCCCGACCGGAAGGTTTGTTTGGAGGAGAGATCGTTCAGAAACATGTTGACTACCTTCTTGGGCAGGGACTTGTAAAAGAAGAGGGCGGTAAAATTCTCATCGCCGAAAAAAAACATCGTGTGTTGGATTTCCTTCCGTGGGTTGGTCATACGACCGCGTTTCTTTCCCGCTCCGCTCTTAACATGCCGCCGGAGGCAATACGCATGATGATAAACACCGCGATGAACGCGGAGGAGGTTCGTTCCGCTTTTGATAAAATCCCTGAACGTTTCCGCGGAATTATTCTCTCTGCCGAGTACAGAAGAAAGGTTTTGTTCACACGGGGTGAAGCGGAGGAAATCGCGCGTGTTTGTCCACCACCGTTCCTCTTTTTTCTCAGGTGCCGCGGTCACTTTCGTGTTGTTGTTCCCCTGGAGGTAGAGAACGTGTTTGCTGGACATACGCTTCGCTATCACGAGGGATTCCCTCTTTTCTCGTTCGCCCTCAGTGGTATTCACCAGGATGGCCCCTCTCAGCTGGCACCGGTGGATTTGCTTGTTTCGCGGTTGATCAGTGACGGGCTCAGATGTCACCGGCACACTGGAAGAATCCTCATTTCCGAAATTCGTTCCCTGATAGATGTCGCTGACTATTCTAAGGAAGTACTCGAGAAAGCAGGAAAATTTGTATCTGCACACCTTGCAGAAAAGAACAATAATTGTCTGTATATTCCACAGGATACATTTTTGCTTGTTACAGATGATCGGGGCTGGGAAAGAGCTCTCGCGGAATACCTGCAACGAGTATATCCCGAAGTGTCGTGGTTCTTTTTTCTCCTGCCGAAGGACGGAGCTTTTCATTTGCCCGCCGCGGGAACCGTTACCGGAGCCCCTGAACGTGTAAAGGAAGCAGTGGATTGGCTGGAAGAAATGGGTGCAGGCACCAGGCAATCGAGCGATGTATTTGTTCTTTACGCGAGAAGGTCTTATCAACACACCCGGGTGTATGCCCAATCTAATGGAGAAATTCATGTTACCGGTCCCCCGGATCGGGTTCGAGTGTTCGCGTTGTCAGCATTTGCGAGACTCGCGAGGGCGGGCCAGTATCACACTGTTTTGGTGCTTCGCAGGGACGTTGTTCTCAGGAATGCGTGGAGATTTGGAACGTCAGAGCAGGCTTTAAAGGTTTTCCGTAAAGAAACCGGTGACACTGTACTTCTTCATCGTCTCAAAAACTTGCTGAAGTATTAACGCCCCATAAGAGAGTGGTCTGATAAACTGGAACGGAGGAGTGGAAATGATTCTAAGGTTTCTTTACTTGACCCAGACTATCATGCAAGGGTTGCTGCGTGCCTTCGACTCTTGAGACACCTGGCTGCTGACTCAAACCTGGAAGAAGAATTGCGCAGGCTTGAAGAGAAAGCAACGATGTTCGTGCCCAACATGGAGGATATAGAAAGTCACTATTACCTGCTTCTTCAATATTTTGGCATGTTATCACAGCGTGCAGTGAAGAATTCCCGGATTGCCAGAAATGGAAGATCAGTCAAGTCTCAACTGCAAAAAGCTTTCAAAAAAGGGAAGCCGCTGGATCTTGTGGTAGAAGAACCGTGTATGAATGGAAAACGTCGGCGACTGATTACTGCAGAGATCGTTGAGCTTCAGGATGGTGTGGTTGATGTGTGGAGGCGCGATAAGCATTACCTTGTAAGAATACCCTTGGAATACATCATGGGTGTGGTTGAGAAGTCACTTTCGAAATGAAAGACGGTCCCATTATTGTTCAGGGTGACCTCACTGTACTTGCAGAGGCCCGGCATCCTGATTATTCGAAGGTAAGAACATATTTATCACGATTTGCAGAGTTAATTCGTTCTCCCGAGTATATTCACACATACACCATCAGCGATGTGTCGATATGGAATGCCATTTCTTCCGGCATGAGCGTCGAAGAGATTATCCACGTACTCCACACGTACAGTCGTTATCCCGTACCCCCCCAGGTAGAAGAATTTATCACAGATATGGCCAGTCGCTACGGCCTTCTTTCCATTCTCCCGTGTGAAGAGGATCTGCTTCTGCTGAAAAGCCGGGAGCCCTCGGTGCTCGACATGGTAATGAATATCCGCGAGATAAAACAGATGGGCCTGCGTCGCCTGAGTCCCACGGAAGCGGTGTTTCCAAAACAGTATCGGGGAGAAGTGAAAAGGCGCCTCACAGAGGAACGTTTGCCTCCTCTCGATGAAGCAGGATACGAACCGGGAGCTCCTCTGAAAGTACGACTTCGAAGACGTTCAACGCGTGGTGAAAATTTTGAGTTGAGGTGGTACCAGCGAGAGGCGGTGGATTCATTCTGGAAAGACGGAGGCTTGCGGGGAGGTCACGGTATCATCGTACTCCCCTGTGGCGCGGGCAAGACCATTGTAGGCCTTGCAGTGATGGAGAAGGTCTCAGCAGAAACCCTCATTGTTGTTACCAGCCGCACGGCCATACACCAGTGGATAGAAGAAATCCTTGACAAGACCGACCTCCAGGCGCACCAGGTAAAAGAGTACAAAGGAAATGCTTCTGAACTCGCCCCGGTGACACTTACAACCTATCAGATGCTGACATACCGTCGTAGCAGGGATGAGGATTTCAGGCATTTTTCTGTTTTTCAAAATCGACAGTGGGGACTGATCATTTACGATGAGGTCCATGTGCTCCCTGCACCGGTGTTCAGGGTTACGGCTTTGATTCAGTCACGCAGGAGATTGGGTCTCACCGCGACCCTTATCAGAGAAGATGGTAGAGAGTACGACGTTTTCAGCCTTGTGGGTCCCAAGGTTTACGATGCTGCCTGGCGGGGCCTGGAATCTGAGGGTTTTATCGCACCGGTAAGATGTTTTGAGGTGCGCGTACCAATGACTTCCCGGACGTGGCACAGCTACATTAATGCGGGGAAGAGGCAGAAGTTTCGCATCGCCTCGGAAAATCCTCTCAAGGACGATGTTGCAGCGTTAATTGTTGAACAGCATCGTAACGATGGTGTGCTGGTGATCGGTCACTACATTACCCAGCTCAAGCGGATGGCTCAAAGACTTGGTGCACCCATTATCACCGGTTCTACCCCTCAAAAGGAAAGGGATGAACTTTACAGGAGGTTTCGAGAGGGCAGGATGCGCGTATTAATTGTTTCGCGGGTTGCTAATTTCGCTGTAAACCTGCCTGATGCCACCGTGGCCGTTCAGATTTCGGGCACGTTCGGTTCTCGCCAGGAAGAGGCCCAGCGGCTCGGCCGCATACTCAGGCCCAAGCGTGATGGGCGTGTGGCCCGGTTCTACTCCCTCGTTTCCGACGGGACCGTGGAGGTGGAATTTGCAGAAAAGCGCCAGCTGTTTCTTGCGGAACAAGGTTACATGTATGAAATCGTCAGGATGGAAGATTTAGTTGAACCATAAAAAAAGCATGATAAACTTCTGACTTGGGAGTTGTGAAGGAGGGTTGACTCTCTCAGATTTTATGAGTGGGGGTAAAATATGAAGCGAGTAATAGTGTTATTCCTGCTGCTTGTTGTACCTCTGGCTGCCGGGGCGCAGAAAAAAATTATTATCAAACTGGGTACTGTTGCGCCAGAGGGCTCGACCTACATGGACGTGGCACACCAGCTCGAAAAGGCTGTTGAAGCCCGCAGTGGCGGCCGTGTGGATGTAAGGTGGTATGCCGGAGGCGTCCTGGGTGATGAGCCTGACATGATAAGGCTCATGAAGTTGGGACAGCTTCACGGCGCAGGACTTACAGGAATGGGGCTCGGGCAGATTGATATCGCCATCAGGGCGGTGGAGCTTCCTTTTCTCATGAAAAATTACAGTGAAGTGGACAAGGTGCTGAACGGTTTGTTTCCTGTGTTCAAATCGCGAATCCTGGAGAGGGGATTTGTGATTATAGGAATAGCAGAAAACGGGTTTGTGTACTTTTTTGGCAAACGGCCGATTCGAACAGTCGATGATATCAGGGGTTACAAGATGTGGGTCTGGGCTGCTGACTCATTTGCAATTGAAGCTTTTAAATCTATCCCGGGAGTCCTCAGCATTCCCCTTCCTCTGACAGATGTGCTGACAGCTCTTGCAACAGGAATCATAGAAGGTTTTTACAACACCCCTCTGGCTGCCGTGGCCCTTCAATGGACCACGCGTGTAAAGTACATGCTGGACATTCCCGTGGTTTACGGGAGTGCGTGGTTCATCATGGAAAAACGCTTTTTTGATTCACTTCCTGCAGACATTCAGAGGATCATCGTAGAGGTGGGGAACCATTACTTCAATATCATTCGCAAAAGTGCCCGCGAGGATAACAAGAAGGCCCTCAAGGCCATTGCCGAGTCGGGTATTGAAATCATAAAACCCTCACCCGAGGAGGAGAAGAGATTTGGACAGATAGGACTTGAGGCAAGAAAGAAGGTGATTAAAAAGTTCATTCCGCCGGAAATCATGCAGAGAATAGAGAAAATATTAGGACACCGTTGATAGGAGGCCGTCAATGAGTGAAAAGGTTTCTTTTGGACCATGGGAAGTTACTCAGGAGAGTATTCTCAAGTATGCAGAAGGTATATCTGATACCAACCCCCGGCATACTGACCCTTCGAGAGAGGATTTCTGTGCACCTCCCATGTACTCCGCCGTGTTCATCATTCCTGGCACTGCCAAGATCCTTTTTGAAAAAGACCTCGGCCTCAACGTGAGCAAGCTCGTTCACGGAGGCATTGATATTCGGTTTGAGCGGCTTTTGCATCCTGGGGATTCGGTGACACTTTACGCCCGGCTTGACTCTGTTGAAGATAAAGGTAGTGGTAAGCTTGTCAATATCACCTTTAGCGGAGTGGATTCTGAGGGTACAGAGGTGGTTTCAGGAATCACCAGGTATTTTGTTCGCGGAGATAAAAAGGGACAAAAAAGCGGAACAAAAGAGGCAGCCGAGCAAGAGCGAGAGCCTGATCTCACGGGGACGCTTGTCGTGGCCGAGGATCAGCCACTCAAATATGCCGATGGTTCAGGAGACCGGTTCCCCATTCACACCGATGATAATTTTGCCCGCTCGGTTGGTCTTCCCGGCATTATTCTTCACGGAATGTGCACCCTTGCATTCGCAAGCAGAATATTTATTGATAAATACCTGAAGGGTGACTCGTCACGTTTCAAGCGTATCGGCGTGCGTTTTTCGAGATACGTGCTTCCACGCGATGAATTAACACTGAAGGCTTGGAAAACAGGAGAGGAAGAAGGAAAGGAGCGGTTTTCATATATCATGGTCAACCAGAAGGGCGAGAAGGTTCTGGACGAGGGAGTGGCAGAGGTGGTCCCTTGACTTGAGAACCCCACTTCCCAATAATTACAGGATTCTGGATGCGGGAGGATGGTATGGTAGATTCAAAACGTCCTGATGATGAATATTTTGTAAAGCTTGATCAGAAGAAACTTCAGGAGTTGCGTCGCAAGCTTAATGAGGAGCGAGAACGTTTAAAGAGACAAATGGAAAAGGAACTTCACTGGATGAAGTGTCCCAAGTGCGGTGCTGATCTGCAGGAGGAACTTCTCAGGGGTATTGTTGTGGATGTGTGCACGTCGTGTGGTGGTATATGGTTTGACAAGGGAGAACTGGACCTGCTTCTGGGCAGGGAATCCGCTTTTGTAGAATCCTTGATGGCCATGCTGAGGAAGAAGAGATGAAGGAACTTTCGCGCGAAGAGGTTTTGAAGATTGCCCGGCTGGCTCGACTGGAACTTGAGGACAAGGAGATAGAGACCCTTCGGCGCGAGCTCGGGGCCATTCTTGGTTATGTGGCACGATTGGGCGAGGCTGGTGCGGATAATCTTGACCCCACATTTCAGACCCTGGCGAAACCCACCCCCATGCGAGAGGATGAGCCGGACGAACCGCTCGGAGCAGACGGGGTTCTTGCCAATGCTCCGCGTAAAAAGGACGGCTTTTTTGTTGTTCCCAAGGTCATTGAGTAAGGAAGGAGATGGATCTTTATCGCTTAGGCGCATGGCAGTTGAGGGAATTGTTGAAAAAGAGGGAAGTCTCACCCCTTGAGGTGGTAAAAGCTCTGCTTCAGCGCATAAAGGAAAAAGACGGGCGGATCAACGCGTTTCTTACCGTTGACGAAGAGGGTGCTCTGGAACAGGCCCGCCGGTCAGAGGCACTGATTCAGGACGTGGAGCAGTATCCACTCGCCGGTGTACCTGTGGGAATTAAGGATGTTCTGGTGACATGGGGACTGCGTACAACCGCAGGTTCGCGTATGCTTGAAAATTTTGTTCCTCCGTATGATGCCACTGCAGTAAAGCGTCTCAAAGAAGCCGGTGCCATTATCATCGGTAAGCTCAACATGGACGAGTTCGCCATGGGCTCGTCGAATGAGAATTCTGCCTTTGGACCGGTGCACAATCCGTATGACCTGCAAAGAGTTCCAGGGGGCTCCAGCGGTGGTTCTGCTGCTGCTGTTGCAGCAGGACTTGTGCCGGTGGCACTGGGTAGTGACACGGGAGGTTCAATCCGCCAGCCAGCTGCTTTTTGCGGTATTGTGGGATTGAAGCCCACGTACGGTCGAGTGTCACGATTCGGGCTCATCGCCTTTGCATCTTCACTGGATCAGGTGGGTCCGATGACGCGGAACGTGCGTGATGCAGCACTGCTGTATCGCGTTATTTCCGGACATGACCCTGCCGATTCCACTTCAGCACAGCTGCCTCCCCACGATGTGCTGGATGTGGTTGAGAACAGTCAATCGCTTAAAGGCCTTAAAATCGCCGTGCCATGGAAGGAGCTGGAAGGTGCTGACGAAATTGTGAAGGACCGATTCGAACGTGTTGTGGAGACTCTTCGTTCCCTCGGTGCAGAGGTGGGGGAAGTTGAGATGCCGTCCTTCAGGTATGCGGTTGCTGTTTACTACATCATTGCCCCTTCTGAGGCGAGCAGCAATCTTGCCCGTTACGATGGCGTAAAGTACGGCCTGCGGATAGAGGGAGAAGACCTGGTGGATACGTATTTTAAAACCCGTGGCAGGGGTTTTGGGCGTGAGGTCAAACGACGCATAATGCTGGGTACGTACGCACTTTCGGCCGGTTATTACGATGCGTACTATTTGAAGGCCCAACGCGTGAGAACGTTGATTAAACAGGACTTCGAAAATGTATTTGCCGAACATGACCTTGTCATCATGCCCACTTCACCCACTCCAGCGTTCAAGATCGGAGAGAAAATTCAGGATCCCCTGACCATGTATTTAAATGATATTTTTACCATTCCCGCCAACCTTGCCGGTGTTCCCGCCATTTCCCTTCCGTGCGGATTTTCACCCGAGGGTTTGCCCGTGGGTTTCCAGTTCATGGGACCGCTTTTTAAAGAAGATGTGCTTTTTGCAGCTGCAGCAGCTTATGAAAAAGCTCGCGGCGAATATTTCAACCGGGTAGCAGAAATATGAAAGGCGATTACGAAGCAGTTATAGGACTTGAAATTCACGTGCAGATGTCCACCCGGACAAAGATGTTTTGTTCGTGTCCTGTTGAGTTCGGTGCTCCACCCAATCAGAACACGTGTCCTGTGTGCACGGGAATGCCGGGGGTGCTTCCCGTGATAAACGCCAGGGCTGTGGAATATGCAGTGAAAGCAGCGCTTGCGCTCGGTGCAAAAGTTAATCTTAAAAGTGTAATGGCCAGAAAAAATTACTTCTACCCGGATTTGCCCAAAGGGTACCAGATTTCACAATATGAACTCCCTCTTGCAGAAGGGGGGCAGGTGGTAATTGAAACAGAGAACGGTGAGAAGGTTATTCGTCTTGTCAGGCTTCATATTGAAGAGGATGCCGGCAAACTCATTCATGATGAGAAGGGTGAGAGTCTTGTGGATCTCAATCGTGCGGGCACTCCGCTGATGGAAATTGTAACCATGCCGGACCTTTCCAGTCCTCAAGAAGCCAGTGCTTTTATGCGGGAAGTCAGGAAAATCATGAGGTACCTGGGCATTTCCGAGGGTGATATGGAAAAAGGACATTTGAGGTGTGACGCCAATGTTTCTGTCCGACGCAGGGGAGAGGCACAGCTGGGCACGAAGACGGAAGTAAAAAACATGAACTCCTTTCGGTTCGTTGAGAAGGCGCTGGAATACGAAATACGGAGACAAGTTCAGATTCTGGAGGAGGGTGGGGAAGTTGTTCAGGAAACGCGTCTTTTCGACCCTTCAACAGGGACGACCAGGTCAATGCGGTCCAAAGAGGAAGCGCACGATTATCGCTACTTTCCCGATCCAGACCTCATACCCCTTGTTCTTGATAAGAACTGGGTGGACCGCATTGAAGAAAATTTACCCGAACTCCCGCGTGCCAAGAAAGAGCGTTACATCAAAGAGTTGAACCTTCCTCCTTACGATGCAGGCGTTCTCACTGAAACAAAGGAAATTGCAGAGTTTTTTGAAAAGGTGGTTGCCGAGGGGGTCAGTCCCAAGAAGGCAAGCAACTGGGTGATGGTGGAAGTGATGCGGATTATTAAGGAAAAAGAATTAAATATCAGGCATCTCGCATTGAGTCCATCCAGTCTTGCAAAACTCATACGCATGGTAGAAGAGGGGAAACTCACGGGGAATATGGCAAAAGACGTTCTGGATGTGTGTGCTTCTACTGGGAAAGACCCTGAAGAAGTGGCACAGGAGAAGGGTTATGAGGTGCTTTCGGATGAAGGTGAGCTGGAAAGTGTGGTTAGAAAAATTGTGGATGAGCATCCGGACGAGGTGCAAAAGTACCTTTCGGGCAAAGATAAAATCATCGGGTGGTTTGTGGGGCAGGTGATGAGAGAGCTGAAAGGGAAGGCTGATCCGCGAAAGGCCGGTGAGCTTGTGCGTCGAATCCTCAACGAAAAGAAAGGGTCTTGAAAGAACAGGCATTTTTTACCATTTCCTGGAAAGATGAAAAAATAATTGTTCTGGACCAGCGGCTGCTGCCGACCGAAGAGAAATATGTTGAGCTCGGATGCGTGGAGGAAGTGCATCGGGCCATTCGCAATATGGTCGTTCGTGGTGCCCCCCTTATCGGTGTTACAGCCGCCTATGGCGTTGCCCTTGCTGCCGTGAAGGCTTCGCGTGGAAGGGTGCGCTCAGATGTAAAAGCAGCCGTTGAGTTTTTGAAAACCTCTCGTCCCACCGCTGTCAATCTTTTCTGGGCTTTAGAACGCATGGAAAGAGTCCTGCAAAAGGATTGCACTGAAGAGGACCTTGTAAAATGTCTTGTAGAAGAAGCACGGCTTATTGAAAAAGAAGATGTTGAGTCCAATCAGTGCATCGGTGAATTCGGCGCCGAACTTCTAAAAGATGGGTTTCGTGTTCTCACTCATTGCAATGCCGGTGCTCTTGCAACTGCAGGCTGGGGAACAGCACTGGGTGTGGTGAGAAGCGCAGTTGCATCAGGCAAACGGGTACATGTGTATGCAGATGAAACCAGACCTGTCCTTCAGGGTGCAAGGCTTACCGCCTGGGAACTCATGAAGGATGGAATACCTGTGACCCTCATTCCCGACAATGCCGCGGCTTTTCTCATGGAAAAGGGCCGCGTGGACTGCGTGATTGTGGGGGCCGACCGCATCGCCGCCAACGGGGACGTGGCCAACAAAATAGGCACATTGAAACTCGCCATAGCTGCCAGGTACTACGATATTCCCTTTTATGTGGCAGCCCCTCGCAGCACGATTGATTATGAAGTTTCGTGTGGAGAGGAAATCCCCATTGAAGAACGCTCCCCGGATGAGGTGAAGAACATCGCAACGTGCAAAATTGCCCCTTGTGATGTAGGTGTATGGAATCCTGCTTTTGACGTAACGCCTGCAGAACTCGTTACAGCGATCGTAACCGATTATGGTGTGCTCGCCCCACCGTTTGAAAAGAGCATTGAGAGGATCAGATACCTGGAGCGGTGAACGCTTTTGCAAATAACAGTGTGCTGATTCTGTCTGTCGTTGCAGCGGGAACGCTTCATATTTTTATACCCATTCACTGGGTGGCATTCGTCAGCGAAGGTAAACGCAGGAATATGAGCTCCTCTCGGGTGCTGTTTTATTCTACTTTTTCTGCGTGTGTGCACGTGTCATCCACCTCATTTCTCGCTGTACTGGGTTTCGTGGCGGGAAGGGGTACGGTGGATATTGCTGGCAGATATGCAAACATTGTCACAGCTTTGCTCCTCTGTCTGCTGGCCGTGTGGATCATGTGGTCCCGGAATCGTCCAGCGCATGAACACAAAGTGGCATCCAGAACCATGTGGGGCATCACTTTTGCTGCAGGACTGCATCCCAGTATAGAAGTGGCGGTCCTGTTCATGTCCTTTCCATCGGTTGATGCGGCTGTGGCTGGATGGTTTTTTTACGCTGTTTCAGTGCTTCTTGTCCAGGCTGTACTTGTTACTGCATCGCTGCGTCTTGCTGAACTTTCCCTTACCTGGATGGTGAAACGGGGGAAATTGATCACCAGTGTCGTGCTCCTCGCCGTAGCAGTGTACGTGGTTACAGGAGGTCATTCAGGTTGAAAATTATCGGGGTGGACGAGAACGGTTACGGTCCGGTAATGGGCCCCCTGGTGGTGACGGGGGTTTGTGTGGAAATAAAACGCCCGGAGGCAGACCGTGTTAAAAACGATGTGTTTCACCTTCGAAAATTCGCATTCGGAGATTTGAAGGAGAGCAAATCCACCTTTTCAAAAACCGGCGCGCGTGAGAAAGCCGCTCACCTCTTGTTTGAAGCCTCAAATAACCTTGCGCATTTTGTTGTGCTTCCCTCACCTTCGTTGAAAAATTGCTCTCGAGAAGAAGCTTCCTTTTGCATTTCTCCACAGGAACTGTGCAGTCGCGTTTGGGACCTTTTCAGATCCACACGCATGGTCGCGAGTATTGATGACTGTTTCAGCTACCGGGGTGTTGTTTGTGCTCTTGTGTGTCCCCGGGATTTTAATGCGTATCTTCGCCAGGAAGGCAAAAAGTCACGTGTGCTTGTAAGGGTTCTTGATGAAATCGTTTCAAGTTTTGAACTGGACGGTGAAACCCTTGTTGTGTGTGACAACCTTGGTGGAACGAAACATTATTCCAGGGTTTTCCCCGAAAAATTCTGTGACGAACATCTAGGACAGGGGTATGTACAAACGCAAATGATCCTCAGCACCGGAAGAACTGTGCCTGTACTGTTTGCCGTAAGGGGGGATCAGCAGTTTCCGATTGTGGCTCTTGCTTCTAACATAGGAAAACTGATGAGAGAAATTGCCATGGACGCGCTTAATGAAGGTTTGGCCCGCGATGGATGGAAGGGGAAGCGCGTTAGCGGTTACCGCGACATCTTTACGCGCGGTGCAGTAAGGTTCTTGCGCGAGCGTCCTTTTTCTACTGAATGCCTGTTCCGCGCCAGGTAACAGGATCAATCGCTTGCCGGTACAGGAGCGGAAAAAGAAGTGAAGCGCTTTTGACTCCTAAGAAGATTGTTTCTTTCACGGAGTGCCGGGTTCCCGGGGCGGAGAGGGAGCAGCAGGCAGGTGCTTTTCTATGGCACCCGTGCAGGGCTTGATATGATCGTGATGTAAGTGGTAAAAATTGGCCCGTTATTTTCTTTCTCAGGAGGCAGAAATGACGGTGGAAGAGCTCAAGGCGAAAATCAGGGAAATTCCTGACTTTCCCAAAAAGGGAATTCTATTTTATGACATCACCACCCTTATCCGTGACGGTAAATACTTCAAAGAAGCGATTGACATGATGTGCCAGCAATACAAGGGCCAGAAAATAGACGGGATACTGGCCATAGAGGCGCGGGGACTTATCATCGGCTCGGCCATGGCATATAGGCTCGGGTGCGGTGTGATCCCCATGCGTAAGAAAGGAAAACTGCCCTTTCGCACGATTGTCGCTACCTATGAACTGGAATACGGGACGGACGAGGCGGAGATTCACGAAGACGCAATTTCGAAAGGCGAAAACATTTTGATAGTTGATGACCTGCTGGCCACGGGGGGTACGGCCTCTGCTGCCGTGCAGCTTGTTGAAAAAGCCGGCGGCAACCCCCTCGGATGCTGCTTCCTCGTGGAACTGACAAATTTAAAGGGACGGGAAAAGCTGTTTCCCGTCCCTGTATTTTCCCTCATTCAGTACGAAGAATAGCTTTTTATCAGAACTGACTGCACACGTCGTCCGAAGATGTGGCGCTTTCAAAATCGTTCACAGGTATTATTCTGGAGATGCGTCCTGAAGAATCGACTTCGAATTCTATCACCCGCCATACGTCGTTGGAGGTGCTGTCGGGATTGAATGACGGCACATTGTAAGTGTAAAGCCAGGAAGAATTCAGGTCGAGAAATGTCACTTTCGCTTCAGAGTTTTCAATAGGCCACTCGTCCTGCCCCGAGTAATTGTGTATACAGTATACATATTTTCCAGGGGTCAGTTTTGTAATGGTAATGATTTCAGGCCCGTAACTGGAAGTATCGTCAGTGTCCAGTGCGGCGAAGGGGCTGCTGCTGAGGCTGCCCATATCACCGTAATATACGTGATACGTATTGCCGGAACCATCTGGCAGAGGTCCTCTCAGATGACTGTCAAGATCGGAAGGTTTTTCTCCCCAGGTGAGTGTGATCTGCACCAGCGGCACTGCGTCAATGATCAGGTCTCCAATGTCTATTTCTTCTCCAGGTGCAGGTGTATCAACTGTGACGGTGGAACTGATTGTAGAGCCCTTTCTCGCCCATACTTTCGCCCGGGCGTTTGCCTTCACAGGAATGCGAAATGTTCCGTCCGAACGTGTGTACACATTGCTTGAACCGCTGTAATTGACGCCTTCGTGGAGCACCTGTGCCCAGGCCACCGGCTCTCCGTCTGCAGTAATTACCCTGCCCGTTATATAGGCCGTATCATAGGGCATGTCCACGTTCCAGTAGGTAAAATGAGCCACAGTTGCTTTGTAGGAGTCAGTATTTGCATCGTATGTTGCAGTGCCTTCCTGGTGCCAGACCCCGTCAGCCTGGTCGTAATACCAGAGAGGAATTTCAGCAGGAGGTGTGCCTCCAAGGGAATTTGCAGGAATAACGATTTCTGCAGTCTGACCCGGGGCGAGCTGAAGTGGCTCGTCACCCTGCCAGAGTTCTACGTTGATGAATCCGAACGTTTCAAAGCGCACGACATTGCCGGATGCATCAATGCCTTTGAAATCTCCAGGAAACGCCTGGAGGTTTTCGGAGGATGTCGGATCGAAATAGGTAAGGTTAACCTCCACATCCCCTGTCACCGTATTACCGCTTGAGTCCACAATTCCGTTTGCTGGAATCTGGACCGAAGCTCCTCCGGTACTTAGCGTACCACCTGAGGTCGCACTGATTGTCGTCGATATACCGGTTTCTATAAGGGTGGCACTGAGGTACACAGAGGTCCCGGTCGGTATTTCAACGAGCCGATACGTGCGGTTGTACCCTTCCTTGGAGAACGAAACCACCAC
>JAJRZV010000131.1 GCA_024275095.1 bacterium
AGGTAATGTATCCTTTCTCTTTTCCAAGCGAGACGATTTTGTCCCATTCTTCTTCAAAGAACTTTCGTCTGCTCATGAGCAACCCCTTTCATTAAATATTTAATTTTCATTTATTTTTTTTATCCTGTCAAGTTGCTTCAGTCTGTTTATGAGGTCATTTTTTTTGCGGGAAAGGTCCTGGACCATTTTTAAATCCTTTGCATTTTTTAAGGCATTTTCAATTTTTTTTATATTTAATTTAATGATCATTTCTTTTTTAAAAAGTTCTATGTCCACGTCTTCAGGTGGTTCCCTTACTATTTGGCTGAGCCATTTCTTCTGAGATTCTGACTCCAGGTTTTCAATAAAAGATGCAACCTTTTTCCCGGGATACTCTTCCATTAACTTTTTTAATATTTGTTTTGTTTCGTGATGTTCGACCTGTTCTATTAGCTTTTCATGCGCAAGGGCTTCAAGAAATTCTTTATCCTCAAGAGCAGCGTGTATTATCACCTGTTCTTCAGACACCCCATGCTTTTCCGCCTGCGAGAGATGTGCTTTTTCCTGGGTCAGACTCCACGTTTCTTCGAAAATTTCTTTTGAGAGATTGAAAATCTGGGAAGCACGAGTCAGGTATTCTTCTCTTTCAACCGGGTCCCGAACAGCCTTTAACACACCAGCAACCCTTCTGACAGCCTCTTTCTTTGCAACAACACTTTCCTGTGCAGCTTCTGCCTCTTTTTCTATGTAGACTTCTACCAGAGGTCGTGAGCCCTCTACGAGTCTGTAAAGTTCTTCAGCCCCTTTCTCCCGCACGATGTCATCGGGATCACTGCCGGGTGGAAGTGGAATAAAGAAAGGGGTTATATCATTTCGAATAAACACATCAAGGCTTCTCAGTGCAGCCCTCACTCCTGATAGGTCTCCGTCGTACATAAGTCGTATGTCACGTGCGTGTTTTTTGAGAGTGCGCACGTGAAAGTCCGTGAGGGCAGTACCCAGTGTGGCCACGGTGTTTTTTACTCCTGCCTGGTAGAGAGAGATTACGTCCATGTAACCTTCAACAAGAATGACATAACCGGTGGACGCAATATGACCTGATGCCGTGTGAATTCCATAAAGCATGCTGCGTTTTCTGAAAATGGGGGTTTCTCCACCGTTGAGATACTTGGGTTCAGACCCGTCTAAGCTCCGTCCTCCAAAACCCACGACTCTTCCCCTTTTTTCCATAATGGGAAAAATTAACCTGTTTCGGAAAAAATCTCTGGGCGGTGATGTGGATGTTCCGAGTCCCGCTTCTCTGATAAGGTCCTCACTGTATCCCATTTCGAGCAACCTGTTGGTAAGAAAGTTTCCTGTGGCCGGAGCGTACCCCAGGCGAAACGCACGAGCTGTATCAGGGGATACACCACGTTGTCTCAAATATTCCTGTGCGGGTGTCCCAGTAGACGACCACAGGTTGTCTTCGTAAATATGACATGCTCTTTCACAGACTTCATAAAGCTGTGCCCTTTTTTCTATTTCTTCTCTGGAAATTCTCCTTTCGTATTGGGAAATATCAACACCGGCCAGAGGAGCTAATTGCTCAAGGGCCTCGGTAAAATTGAGGTTTTCAATTTTCATGAGAAATGTAATGACAGTACCCCCCTGTGAACATCCGAAGCAGTAAAAGAGTCCTTTCTCTTCATTTACGGTAAATGAGGGGGTCTTTTCCTGATGAAACGGGCATAGTCCCACATAATTGCGTCCCACCTTTTTCAGCCTTACGTGCCTGGACACAATTTCGACAATACTTACCCGTGACACGATGTCGTCTATAATCTCGGGCGGAACACGCAGGCCCAAAAGCTGGACCCCCTTTCAATCAATGTTGGAATCGCCTGAACCCCGAAACCTCGATAATTTCTAACTGATCCCCTGCAATTGAATCAAGCAGTAAATTCATGCCCAGATTATCACTGGATATATGACCGGCAATTACGACGTTTATGTGATTTTTCTCCGCTTCTTTCTTGTGGTCTTCAGAAAGGTGCATACACACAAGGGTGTTAATGCCTGCATTCACAATGTTTTGAAAGATTTTTTTGCTCCCCTCCGTACCCCCGGTCATATCAACAAATATTTTACCTGCTTTCCTGTTTTTTGAGCCTATAAGCACCCTTGGTCCCACCTGGTCTTTTGCAGCACGTTGATATTCTGGTATTTCCAGTAGAATATCGACGATTTCTCCCACCGTTTCAGGTTTTTCTTTTTCAAGCAGATTCTGTAAATAACTGGCAACGTGATTATCACTGGGAGTGTGAAGACACATGAAAGGGATGTCCAGTATTTTTGCAATATCCACACTCCGCTGGTGATTAACGGGGAGAATACGGCGATCTATTTCGGAGGCTCTTTCATCCATGAGAGCTTCCGCTATGTTAATGGGCACTCCATATTTGTAAAGTATTCCAGCCTGCATGGGCATGACCGCGGCAAGACGCGCGTACGCAGAACCTTCTGGATGATGCGCAAGTACAAGGTCCACACGCTTGCCTTTTTCTCGCATCCTGTCTGCCAGCAGCAGCTCCGGCCCTTCCACATCAATTCCCACCATTATTGTTTTGATTTCTATATCTGGATTTCCGTGCAGAATTCTCGTATCACTGTAGGGATTTGCAAGTCGCTCCGTGTCAAAATATTGTTTTTCTTTTTCTTGGAGTTTGTCGTACTCGTTTTTGGTCCGCTCCAATTCTTTTTTTACTTCTTCTTCTCCACGTGGATCCTTTTTTATGCCTGCTTCCACAGCCTTTTTGTAAAATTCGCCCAACTTCACTCTTTGCCCCCCAATTTTGCACGAACCATCTGGTTGACTGTTTTACCATCAGCTCGTCCCTGCACAATGGGCATTACGGCCTTCATGACCTTTCCCATATCCTTCATTGATGTTGCACCCTGTTCCTGGATAACCCTGTCCACGATCTCTTCCAATTCTTCTTTGCTCAACTCTGGAGGGAGAAAGGCTTTCAGTACTTCTATCTCCTGGAGTTCTTTCTGCACAAGATCATCCCTTCCACCTTTTTGGAAGGCTTCTACAGATTCCTCTCGCTGGTTGATCAGTTTCCTGACAAGAGAGATGATTTCTCCATCATCCAGCACGTGTCCCTTCTCAATTTCTGCATTTTTTAAAGAGGCTTTGAGCATTCGCAAGGCACTGATGGCCACCTTATCGCGGTCTTTGGCTGCCTTCTTATAGGCATCTTCAATGCGGTGCTTGAGCTCCCCCTCGGTCATTTTTTCTTGTTACGATTTTTCTTTTTTATTTTTCTCATAAGGCGTTTGCGCGCCTGCTTCATTTTTCTTTTCCTTACTTCACTGGGTTTCTCATAGAATTCGCGACGCTTCATTTCTGAAAACAGTTTCTCCCGTTCACACATTTTGCGGAAACGCTTGAGAGCACTTTCAATTGATTCTCCTTCACGCACAACCACTTCTGCCATTACATCTCCCTCCTCATAAAAAAATACTCAACGGGAATATCAAAAAAACCTTCATTCACTACTTTCTCTGGGCGGGCCTCCTTTCTCAAGATTCACCGCTGTCTCTACCATCAGTCGGATTTTTTCTTTGGATTCCTTGGGGAGATTGATGACTTTTTCGAGAATACTCCATTCCGGGTCACCCTTGCGGATGAGCTTGCCCTTAAAGGGTACACCTGCCTCTTCTGAAGGGATGCCCCGGTCTGTTACATCTCCCCGGATAAGCCATTCAAGAGGAGCCCGGGCATAGTCAGCAATCATAATGAGTACATCCAGTGGTGGAAACACCAGCCCCTTTTCATACGCGCAGATGGAGTCCTGCGACTTACCGAAAAGACTTCCAAACTGCGCCTGGGTCATTTTGCCCCGAATGAAGCGAATCCGCTGCCCGATGGCTTTTCGGAGCTCTGCTTTGTTGATTTTCTTCATTGCACTACCCCCCGCTCATGGTTTCTTTTATTATCATTCTTCAATATTGAAATCGTCAAGTGGCAATTTTTTCAAAAACTTTTGGGTCTCGATTTCTTGAATGGATTTTTCTTCTTTTTCCAGTTTCTCTTTACAATCCACACATACACGCGCGAATGGCATTACTTCCAATCGCGCTTCGGGAATGGGATCGCCACATTCTTCGCATATTCCATATGTCCCTTCCTTTATACGTTTTAGAGCTTCTTCAATTTCTTGAAGTTTTTTTCTTTCACGATCACTCATGATGATTTCAAGCTCTTTTTCCCTTGAAGCAGCCATATCATCGTAAAGGTCGCCCACGTCTTTACCTTCTTCTACATTCTCGTATCGTGAATGTCTGGACAGCTCGCGTATTATTTCTTCCTTCATGCGGAGAAGCTCTTTCTCCATTCGTTTAAGCGTGGCCTTGCGCATGCTCTCACCCCTCGGGTTAAAAATCTCGGTGTTTTTACAACAAAAATTCAGTACTGTCAACTAATTAGCGGGGAAACCTTCATTGATTTCACTATTCGTGTTTTTTCATATTTTTCACTATTCATATATTGACAATGCCTTTACTTGTGTCAAAAATAAAACATCCTGACTTTACGGAGTGATAAATAATGCGTGAAGCACTGACCTTCGACGATGTACTTCTCTTACCAGGAGAGTCTGACGTTGTTCCCCGAGATGTGGACCTTTCCACACGTCTTACCCATCGAATTGTACTGAAAATCCCCATACTGTCCGCTGCCATGGATACCGTTACCGAACACCGTACCGCGATCGTAATGGCTCAGGAAGGAGGGCTTGGTATTATTCACAGGAACATGTCGATAGAAAAAGAAGCCCAGGAGGTGAGAAGGGTAAAAAAACACGAAAGTGGAATTATCACCTCCCCCATTACACTTACGCCGGAACAGTCCCTGGCAGAGGCTCTTGAGACCATGCACAGGCATAACATCTCCGGCATCCCCATTGTGGAGAATTCGCGTCTTGTAGGATTGCTCACCATTCGTGACCTGAGATTTGAAAAGAACCTGAACCGTAAAATTGCTGAGGTAATGATCCCTCGTAGCCGCCTGATCGTTGCACATGAGGGAATTACGCTGGATGAATCAAAAGAGATACTCCACAAGCATAAGATAGAGAAATTACCTGTGGTTGATGAAAAGGATAACCTCATAGGGCTGATTACCTTAAAGGACCTGGAGAAGTCTCAACGTTTTCCAAATGCCTGCAAAGACGAAAACGGCCGACTCCGCGTGGGAGCATCCGTGGGTGTGGGTATGAAAGAAATAGAGAGGGTAGAAGCTGTTGTAGAGGCAGGTGCCGACGTGGTGGTGGTGGACACGGCCCACGGTCATGCCCGTGCGGTCATCAACACTATAAAAGAAATAAAAAAACTTTTTCCAGACGTGGAGGTGATCGGTGGAAACGTTGCCACAGCAGAGGGGGCTGAAGCCCTCATCGAAGCCGGTGCTGATGCTGTAAAGGTGGGTGTGGGACCGGGGTCAATATGCACAACAAGGGTAATCGCCGGTGTTGGTGTGCCTCAACTTACTGCCATCATGGATTGTGCAAAAGTCGCTCGTGACAGAAGAGTGCCGATTGTTGCTGACGGCGGCATCAAGTATTCTGGAGACATTACCAAGGCCCTCGCTGCCGGTGCCGATTGCGTGATGCTGGGGAACCTGCTGGCAGGTACAGATGAGTCTCCCGGAGAAATTGTTATTTATCAGGGTCGTAGTTACAAGGTTTACAGAGGAATGGGCTCTCTCGAGGCTTTACGTGAAGGCTCGAGAGATCGGTACTTTCAGGAAGCAACAGCAGAACCTGAAAAACTTGTTCCAGAGGGAATCGTCGGTCGTGTGCCGTACAAAGGACCTCTCTCCAGTGTGCTTTTCCAGCTCACGGGGGGGCTCAAGGCAGGTATGGGATACGTGGGCGCTAAGAATCTGGAAGAGCTACGGCGCAGAGCCAGGTTTATTCGTATCAGCACGTTATCATTGCGTGAGAGCCACGTTCACGACGTGGAAATTATGAAAGAAGCTCCTAACTACAGACTGGAATAAGAAAAAGTGTCCAGGCAAAACAGAATTCTTATTCTTGATTTTGGTTCCCAGTATACCCAGCTCATTGCACGCCGGGTGAGAGAACAAAAAGTATATTCGGAGATCTGGCCGTATAATGCTTCGCTGGATGCAATAAAGGAATTCGGCCCATCGGGCATCATTCTGTCTGGTGGACCGGAAAGTGTTTACGCTGAAGGTGCGCCCCGTGTTTCCCCGCAACTGTTTGAATTGAATGTGCCTGTACTGGGAATATGCTATGGGCTTCAGCTTGTTGTTTACACGCTGGGGGGAGAAGTGGCACCGGCAGAGCGTTCCGAATATGGGTTCGCAATGGTATACGTCGAAGATACTTCCGATATTTTTAAGGGCGCGGGTCGTATTGTGCGTGCAGATGTTATGAGGCAGATTGGAGGTCCTGACGGATTCAAGCAGTCACGTGTGCTCACGCGCCAGTTCAGGGCCTGGATGAGTCATGCGGATGAGGTAAAAAAACTACCGCCAGGCTTCGAATCCATTGCCCACACTGAAAACACCGATTTCGCCGCCATTCGAAACGTTCAGAAACGTATATGGGCTGTACAGTTTCATCCTGAGGTCAAACATACCGATGATGGCGAACTCATTATCAGGAATTTTGTATTTGATATATGCGGGTGTGAGCCCACCTGGGATCTGGGTGAGTTCCTTGCAGAGAAGGAAGAGGAAATAAAGAGGAAAGTGCAGGACGGCAGGGCCATCTGTGCCCTTTCGGGAGGGGTGGACTCTTCTGTGGCTGCTGTTCTTGCCCACAGGGCCATTGGAGATCAGCTTATATGTGTCTTCGTGGACCACGGTTTGTTGCGTTACGGTGAAAGGGATGTGATAGAACAATTCTTTATAAACCGTGAAGGTATGAGGGTGGAAATTGTTGAGGCGGAAGGGCGTTTCC
This sequence comes from bacterium, assembly GCA_024275095.1. GTDB lineage: Bacteria > JAJRZV01 > JAJRZV01 > JAJRZV01 > JAJRZV01 > JAJRZV01. The sequence continues at coordinate 6,951 of JAJRZV010000131.1, forward strand.
TTGAAAAGCTGAAAGGTATCGTTGACCCCGAAAAGAAACGGAAGATCATAGGTGAAACATTTATCAGGGTATTTGAAGAGGTTGCCTCGAAATATCCTGATGTCCGTTTTCTTGTGCAAGGGACCACATATCCTGATGTCATTGAGAGTGTATCCGTGAAAGGTCCTGCTGCAACCATCAAGTCACACCACAATGTTGGTGGTCTCCCAGAAGATATGAAGTTCGAACTTATCGAGCCCCTCAGAGAGCTGTTCAAGGATGAGGTGAGGGAGGTTGGGAGGCTCCTCGGATTACCGGACGAGATCGTTCACAAGCACCCGTTTCCCGGTCCCGGACTTGCTGTTCGCATACTCGGGGAGGTGACTCCCGAAAGGGTGGAATTGCTGCGCGCTGCTGACCGTATTGTAGACGAAGAGGTCAAACGTGCTGGAATTTATCGGGACATCTGGCAGGCTTTCGCGGTGCTGTTACCTGTGAAGAGTGTGGGCGTAATGGGCGATCGCAGAACTTACCAGCACGTGGTGTGTATCCGTGCAGTGGAATCAGTTGACGGCATGACAGCCGACTGGGTGAAAATTCCCTACGAAGTGCTCCAGCGTATCTCCACGCGTATAGTCAACGAAGTAAAGGGGATTAACCGCGTCGTTTACGATATCACCACAAAACCCCCCTCCACTATTGAATGGGAATAGGACGCTTTGCAGGGACAAGCTGTATCTTTATTGTCGTTGTGTTTTTGTCTGTTTGTCGTCGTGGTTGAGATCGGAAAGTTAATAGATAAAACACAGCTGTATCATTTATAAATAAATCGTATTTCACATTTGCCATTTTGATTTCGTCTTTTACAGGTATAAAATTGCAGGAAATTTAAAATCGAATAAATAAAAATATCGTTGACATTCTGAAGGAATTTTCAGGCCCATCTTCTCCAGTTAATTCACCAAGGTTAACGTAGCGTCTGGCCAAGTAATTGAAAAATAGAGGGTCAGGTTTTTGTGTCTCAAGATTTGCGGTGCCAACTTTAATTTATTTTTTGTTTAACAATCAGCTGGTTGAGAACAGGAGGGAGGGGAAGAAGACGAAGCAGGGGGTGATATCGACGTTGGG
>JAJRZV010000019.1 GCA_024275095.1 bacterium
ATACCTTCAAGATACTTCCGCGTATCTTTAAATACAACGAGAGGAAGTTTCTTCGTGTTTTTCAACGCGATGATAATGGTTTGTCCCACATTAATGACCTTGTCAACAACACCCGTAATTTTTACTGTTCGCCCGTTCAACTTCTCTGCGTCCAGCGGTTCCCCGGCTTTTATGCTGATGGGTACAAGCTGGCCCCTTTCAGCGGTGACAACCTTAAAGATTTTCACAGGAGACGTGCGGGTATTCAGTGAGACTGCGAAGATCACTATAATGAGTAGCACTGCTGCTCCTGCCAGCGATAGAAACGTGTAGATAAGGTATTTTTTCATTTTTTGCCCCTCCATAACGCATTAAATTCTTTCTCAAATTCATCCGCCAGCTCGCCGGCGTTTTCAAACACCAGCAGGTTTTCGTAATTGGATATTTCTGCAGATGCCGTCCAGTTATAGGAGCCTGTAATAAGAATGTGGCCGTCTATAACGGCAAACTTGTGATGCATCTTTGGGGGATATTTGGATTTGAACCTTTCGAGCCCGTGATAGGTGCGCGAACGTTTTACCTGGATCCCGTGTTTGCGTAAAAATTTCTCCTTTGAGAATTTTCCCTGTGCGCATTCTCTGTCGAGCAGAACCCTCACCTTCACGCCTCGTTTTTTTGCTCTCACCAGTGCCTGCGCGAGATGGCGTGAAGTAAAGCAATACATGGCCACATCTATGTATTTGCGGGCACCGTTGATTTTTTCCACAATGGCATCGCGTGCGCCTCCACGTGGTGAAAAATATACCTTTAACGACATTCCTGCGGGAAGGGAATCGGTGGAAGCGATAATAAACCCGATGATGAGAATAAACCTCGTCATTACAATACCCCTCCTGCATGAAGGAGAAAAAGATAGCCTACCATTACTATAAGACCAAGTACATCGCAGAAAAAGCCGGATTTAATCATCTCCTTGATGGGTACGTATCCTGATCCATAGGCAATGGCATTGGGAGGAGTGGATACCGGTAGAAGGAAGGCGAGGCTTGTGGCCACGCATGCAGCCAGCACAGGCAGCATGATGGGAGCTGCCGCCTCTTTTGCAACAGCAATAATGACCGGTATCACAAGGTTGGATGTTGCGGTATTTGACATGAATTCTGTGAGTGTAACGCCTGCCAGGTGCGATGCAACAACCAGAACCACCAGGCCGCCGCTTCGAATAATCTGAAAAGCGGCCTCACCGAGCATGTGTCCGACCCCTGTCTTTATGGTCAGCTCTCCCAGGGTCAGCCCCCCGCCGAAGAGCAAGATCGTGTTCCAGTCAATACGGCTTGCTTCTTTCCAGGTTATGACGGGTTGAAACGGGCGCAGCCGGGAGGGTATGAGAAAGAGAAGAGAGGTACCCAGTACTGCTGCTGTGGCTTCAGGGATATGCGTGTGGAGCCACATGCTGAGCGGATGAGTCTTTCCCAGGAAAAGGGCTGCAAGTCCTGGTCCAATCCACATTATCACTGTGGCGGAAAATGCTATCAGCACACCCTTTTGTCCCTGCGTAAGTTTTGTTGCCGGTTCTTCTTTTTGAATGATGTGTGTATGCTCACCGCTCACGGTATGTTTTCGAAAGTACCTCAGGTACATGACGAGAAAAACCCCCATGAGCAGTAGAAGCGATGCAGGGAACAAAATTTTCATCCACTGGAAGAATGGAATGGAAATATTGGCCAGCTCTTCCAGAAACCCCAGGGTAACGAGGTTTGGTGGTGTGCCTATGGGGGTTGCAATTCCACCCACTGAGGCTGCATAGGCAATAAATAAAACCCCGCCCGTGGCAAACGGCAGTGTTTCAGGGGTTTCTGCATATTGCCTCAGGATGCTGTAACTGAGGGGAATCATCATGGCAGTTGCGGCTGTGTTGCTGATCCACATGGACAAAAACCAGGTGATGGCGCCGAAGGCGAATACAAGAGTCACTGGAGAACGCCTGACCCACGGGAGGTTGAGGATTTTTCCAGCCATCCATCGGTCGAGACCGTGATGCACAATAGCTTCTGCAATGATGAAGCTGCCCATGAAGAGGAAAATGAGAGGATGAGCGAAATTTTTGAATGCCTCTTTTGCGCCTGCAAGGCCCAGCAATACTGCAAGCGCGGGAATGAGAAGCGAGGTTACCCCCAGGGGTACGGGTTCGCCGACCCACCAGAGAAGGGTGAACGTGATGAGTGCAATTTGACGTGCAGCGGAAGTATCGGATACGGGAGGCCATATTATCAGCGCCAGAAATGCAAGTGGACCAAGAAAAAACGTAACCGGGCCGCGCCATCTGTCAAACAGGGTCTGGCCCCCGGCCTCGTACATGGGATTGCTCAGGGGCTTTCCCTGACGACCTGTTCCAGGTAATCGATAATTCGCTGTACGCTTTCCTTTATTTCGGGTGGGTCCTGAGTGTATCGCATGTAGATTTTGTATTCCTTGAGAGCTTCGGCGTACATTCCCCTCTCATAGTAAATATTGGCGAGATTGTAATGAGCAGGGGCGAAAGTGGGGTCGGCCATAATCGCCCATTGATAGTATCTTATCTCTTCGTCAGAACTGTTTCCCAGTGCCACGCCCTTGTTGTACCAGTACGTGGCTGCTTCACGATCACCTGCAGTTTCCTGTGGGGTGTATCCTTCAAGTCCCTGGAGTATGGTCATGATTTTGCTTTTTTTTGCCGGATCCTTGCCGTACCGCAGGTACGAGAGAAAGTAGCGTACAGCTTCGTCTATCTGATTGCGCTGGTAATAGACCACTCCGAGGTTGTAGAGTGCCGGTCCGTATTTTGGATCTACCTCCAGTGCTTTTTTGTAATAAAAAATTTCCCTGTCAGATCCGTCGCTGAGGTTTACACCTTTGCGAAACCATTCTTCGGCAGAGTACTTGCTTGTTTCTTCCTGCATGAGTTTGTAAGTGGCACTGTCTTCTAAAGAAGGGTTAACCCCGCTTTGCTCTTCCATAAGTCGCCTGGTGATTTCATTTTCATCAACGGTGGGTTTGCGAGGTTTGGGTTGGGGCTTTGGTTTGGGTTTGGGTGCGGGAGCTGACGTGGCAGCAAGTTTCAAAATCACGAGTTTGGTGTGCCGCACAATGTTGTCCTGGACAGTGAAAATTTCGTCCAGTTTTCCGCTTTCTTTGACGGTTTCGACCACGCGCCCAGCGTCAACATCGAAAACATAAGCTGTAACCTTCACGTAGTCACCAAATTTTTGAAAGTCACCAAATACCATATAGCGAGCGTTGAGTTTCTGGCCCACTGCTTTTACAGTGGCGATGGGTATGGTGCCCTTGGGGAGAATCACATTGGCGAGTGCTTTTTCTACTGTAACAGTATCTATTACATGAACCTTGGAGTATTTTGTGAGTTCCAGGGTGATCTCCTTTGCCATGCTCAAACCTATCCAGTCCACACTTTTATCTGATGAGAGGTTTTGGAAAGGTATTATCCCCACACGCGGCCCGGCGGCGAAGGAATGGACGGGCAAAAGAAAGAATATGGATATGATGAAAACAATACTCCTGTTCATTTTCTCCCTGAGATAAAAACTTTATTAATCCATATTATACCATGCAAAGTGTTTTTTTATTCAACGAAAAGAACATTCGGGCTTCTCCCCGACGTGTTGAGAATGTAGAATGAAGGCATGAAAAAATGGGTGCTTTTTTCGGCGGTGTGTTTATTTGTTGCCTCCTGTGGAGAAGATCGCTGTCCAGTGAAGTTGTACGCCTTCTATTACGGATGGTACGGGACACCAGAGGTCTCTGGCCGTTGGTATCACTGGGACAGTTCCGGTCACAATCCTGAACTTACAGGTGCTGAAGGGTTGCCGGATATTGCATCTGTACGTCATCCCTATCCTGAATTGTACGATTCAATGGACATTGAGGTATTACGGCGCCATGTGGCTCTGGCACAAGAAGCCGGTATTGACGGCTTCGTCTTTTCCTGGTGGGGGCGGGACAGAAGGGAAGATGATGTGCTGGCGCTTCTCATGCAGACTATTCACGAGGCACACGCCCCGCTTCAGCTTGCCGTTTATTACGAAAGTGTGCCGCCGGAGGGAATGGAAGGAGTGATGGAAGATGTGGAGTACCTGTACAACCGATACATGAAGGATTTTACCTACCTGAAGGAAAACGGCAGCCCCGTGCTTTTCGTTTACGGTAGAGGAATTTTCCCCGTCCTCTGGTGCCTTGGCGAACCATGTGGAGAAAACGTATCCATGCTGGAGGACTGGAGCAGTGTAACCTCTGCTTTCCCCGACGTGTTTTTCGTGGCCGATGTGATGACATATGCCTTCAGCCGTTCATTTCTGCCTCTTGTTGCCGAAATGGGCTTTGGAGGAGTCCACATTTACAATCCCTTACAGGAAGTGCGTGGTGGTATGAACATGAAGAAACTTTACCAGAATTTTTTGTGGGAGTCGCAACACAACGGGCTTCTTCCATACGTAACCGTCATTCCCGGCTATGATGATACCCTTCTATCCCGGCAATATCCTGTTTATCTGGACCGTGAGAATGGAGGACTTTATCGTCGGCTGTGGCTCCAGGCTGGTGCTGCAGGGGCACGAAGGATACTTCTCACCTCTTTTAACGAATGGCACGAGGGCACGGAAATCGAGCCCAGTTTTGAGCTTGGTCGCATGTATATTGAACTTACTCGCCAGTTAAAACAGGAATTGTGTGGAGGGGGGTAACACGAAAACCTCACAAAGAGTCCCTCACGCATGATCTGTACCCAGCAGGTGTCTGCCGCTATCAACGAAAAGAACCTGCCCGGTAATGGCCTCGTTTTTGATAAGGCTCAGAATGCCTTCTACCACGTTTTCAGGAGATCCTGTATGTTGCAGGGGAAGTTTTCGAGAAAGTTTTGATCCAGGATCGGCAACTTCGTGGGGAGAGGGGAGTACAGGACCAGGAGCCACAGCGTTGACACGCCAGCGCGGTGCGAACGCCACCGCCATGACCTGCGTGAGATAGTACAAAAGTTGTTTGCTCAAGTGGTATTCGAAAAAAGTTGTGTTCACCTCATGAATCCTGGCGTCCAGAAGATTGATGATAACTCCGTGCGAGCCTTTTTCCCACAGCCGACGACCGAGGGCAAAAGGAGCCCATGCGTTAACCCGGATGTTGTAAATAAAGGAGTATATGGATGCCTCGGTTAAACTTCCTTTCTCATATACGGAAGCATTGTTTATGAGAATTTCCGGAACCCCTGCATATTCGCACACTTTGTCTATCAGGGCTGCACATTCTTTGTCTTCTGCGAGGTCGGCACGGAAAATCCATGCCTGTCTGCCCAGAGTTTCTATCTCCTGCTTGAGCGATAGTGCCTCTCTTTCCGAGGCATGATAATGAATCGCCAGTGATGACCCTTCACGAGCAAGTGCGAGTGCAATAGCTTTTCCCAGACGGCGGGCGGCACCTGTGACAAGAGCTGTTTTTCCGGTTAATTGCATGTTTTTCCTCTGGAGTATATTGGTGTGCAGAAAGACGGGTCAAGGCGAAGCCGGCTCTAACCATTGCCCCTTAACCCCAGTCCGCTTAAAATGAGGAAGTTATGGCTGTGGTTGTCGTTCTTGGTGCCCAGTGGGGTGACGAGGGGAAAGGGAAGGTCGTGGACCTTCTCAGCAAGGAAGCCCATGTGGTTGTGAGGTTCCAGGGAGGGGCCAACGCGGGTCATACCATCGTCACAGGAGGGCACAAGTATATTTTTCACCACATTCCTTCAGGAATTCTTTACCCGGATAAAACATGTGTGCTGGGTAACGGCATGGTGATTGACCCTGCAACTCTTACCAAGGAAATGGACAGACTTGAGGAGAACGGCGTTGATGTTGGGCCGAAGCGCTTGAAAATCAGCGATCGCGCTCACATCGTACTTCCGTATCATAAAGCCATAGATCTTTTGCGTGAAGCGCAGAGAGGGAAGCCCATAGGAACCACCGGTCGGGGTATCGGTCCTGCATACGAGGATAAGGTGGGACGACGTGGTATTCGAATGGCGGAGTTCGTTGAAGAAAATCTTTTTTATCGACGATTGAAGGAGAACCTTGAACTTGTTAATTCTTATATTGTCAAACTGCTCGGCGGAGAAAAATTTGAACTGGACGAGATGTTTGAGGAGTACCGCTCGCTGGCAAACCGACTTCAACCCTACGTCACCGATACCGTAAATTTCCTTCACGAGTGCATAGGCAAGGGTAAGAACCTTTTGCTCGAGGGTGCACAGGGTGCCCATCTGGATATTGATCACGGGACATACCCTTTTGTAACTTCTTCGACCACCACTATCGGAGGGGCACTGGCTGGCTCGGGGCTTCACTACCAGCATGTCTCCCGCGTAATAGGGGTGATGAAAGCATATACAACACGTGTGGGCGGCGGGCCGTTTCCCACCGAACTGAACGATGAGGTGGGACAGTACCTACGCGATCGTGGCGGTGAATATGGTTCCACAACAGGACGTCCCAGGCGATGTGGATGGCTGGACCTTGCAGTAGTGAGGCGTGCAGCGCAACTTAATGGATTTACCGACCTTGTGATCACGAAGATTGACGTGCTCAGCGGATTAAAACAGCTGAAGATAGGCAAAGGCTACAACCTCAACGGAACAGAACTGTCGTGCCCACCTCCAGTGTTTGATGAATACGCACAGTGCAAACCCCTTTATCAGGAAGTAGACGGATGGGAGGAGGAACTTCGAGGCATTCGCTCCTTCCCCGAGCTTCCGGAAAATGCCATTCAATATGTTAAGACCATAGAAAAGATTATTGGAGTACCAGCAAGCATGCTCTCACTAAGCCCGGATCGTGAAGATACTTTAATGATAAGAAAGATTTTTTAAGCAGGGGCATTGGTTTTTCCGGTATCCATATCAGAGAAGGCTCAAAAAGTGCTTGCTGAAGATGGATTGCAGCCTGAATGCATAGCTCTTGCAGGTGATGTAAGTAAAGTGGGCATTGCAGATGCGTTCGAATTCATCAATGCGCTTCGAAAAACAGGAGTGCTTTATTTTTTCAATGATAGAGAAGCTCTCAGGCGCTTCTATTTCGAGAACGGGGAACTGATATTTACCACTTCAGAGAACAAGGCGGAACGTCTGGGAGAGGTGATGGTGAGCAAGGGAATAATAGATGAGGCCCAGCTTCGCGATGCAGAACAGCACCTTCGACCGGGTGCAAAAATTGGTGCTGTGCTTGTGGCGCGTAAACACATTACGCCAAAAGAATTATTCGAAGGTGTCAAGGAACAAATACGCGCTATTGTTTCAGGTGCCCTCACCGAAGAAAAAGGGTATTTTTTCTTTGCGGCAGGTCCGGTTAAACACGAGAATATTGTGCATTTCAATATCAATACCCGGAATTTGCTCCTCGAGTGTATAAAAACTCTTGATGAACGCAATTACATAAAGCGTCTTTTGCAGGCGGCACAGGTGAAAGTTACACGAACACCTGGTAAAGATATCACCCCTCTTTATTTGCGCGTGGCCCGCCTTCTCGAGGACGGGCTTGGTATCGAAAAAGTAAGTGAGATTACAGGGCTGTCCGGTGAAGAGATCCTTGATGTTATACTGGAACTTCGCCGGCAGGGAGTTGTAAGTATCCGCCCGGTTTCGAAGGGCAGCCGGGAAGGAAGGGATTTTAAAAGATTTATCAATGATGCAAATTCATGGCTCATGGACGCTTTCTCAGTAGTGGCAAGCCGTACTGGCGAGGAGAAGGCCCTGGAGCGCCTCAATTCCTTTTTTGAGGATATTCCTGATGAAATGGACAGGCTTTTTCGTAATGTGCGCCTGGATGCCATGGGTAAACTTGACGGAGACAGACTGGAAAAGAACCTCCAGGCGTTTCCCCTCTCTCGTCGCTGGGAGGTGCTTCTTACAGGAATGAGGGAATTGTTTAATTTTGTTTTATTTGAGATACTCAATACTGCGGGAAGAGAAGCAGCTCGCCCCTTTGAAAATATTATTAAATTACTGGAGAGCAGTCATGGCTGAACGTGTCCAGCTCATGATCAAGAAGGGCGGTGTAATTCCCCTTACCCGGAAACTTTTGAAAATTCTGGGTGCAGGAGATGGTGACCGTTTTGACGTGATTTTCGTGGATGATGGATATTTGTTTCTCGCTCGTGCGGGTGAAAGAGGTATTAATGTGTCACTTTCAGGAGACCTTCAATACACAAACATCGCGGATGTGTTTTCCATGCTGAGCATGTCCCAGCGTACAGGAGTCCTTATACTTCTTACTGACGGTAAAAAGAAAAATATTTATTTCAAAAACGGCGAAATTATATACGCATCCAGTAATGAAAAAGAGTTTTTGTTAGGACAGATTCTTTACAAAATAGGTTTTCTTTCTGATGAACAGCTTGAGGAGGCAGAGAAGTCTATTGAAACATCCGGCGAACGTTTCGGAGCCATACTCATCAAAAAAGGGTTTCTCACCCCCAAGCAGTTGTGGGCAGGTGTGAAATACCAGCTTGAGGAAATCGTGTATTCTGCTTTTGAGCTTACACACGGGCATTTTGTATTTATCGAAGGTGCTGAGCCCCCACAGGATGTGGTGAAGTTTTCACTCAATACCCAGAGTCTTCTTATGGAAGGATTCAGACGTCTGGACGAGGGCAATGTTATCAAACAGGCGATCCCCTCTCTCAAGGCACGCCTGCGCATTAATCCGGATAAAACCCCTTCTGGTTTAAGCGAAAGTTTGCTGAAGGTGTATCAGGTTATTGAAGACGGGCTTTTAGTTGAGGATGTCATACGGCGAACCCGGATGGGAGAATTCAATACTTTGAAGCTCCTGCACCATCTGGTCAATCTCGGATTTGTGTTCGTTGAGGGAGCAGTTCCTCCGGAGAAGAGGCCGGAAGCAGCTGACCTTCGCATGATGGTGCTCAGGTACAATACGCTTTTTACCAAGATTATCACGTGCCTGCGCGAGCACAACGTGAATATTCGCTTTAAAGAGCAAATTGCTGATTTTCTCGAAGGTGTAACAGAAAGGGTCAGAGAACTTTTCAGAGATGTCGAATGTGATGATACAGGCTTCTTTGACCCTGACGCGCTTCTTGAAAATGCTCAGCGGCTTTACATTACAGATAATGTCAGGTTTCTTGATATGCCCGAGTTTAACATGCTGCTTCTCAAGCAACACCTTCAGGAAGGGCTTAATGAAATATTGTCCTTTCTGCTTGTGGCTGCACGCAGTTACCTTACCGAGGAAGATTACGAAAACCTGCTGAAGGAGACCGATGAAATTAGAAGCGAACTGGAAAGGACCTGATAAGGGTCTCATCGTATCCCTGGATGTAGAGAGCATCTCCACCTGTCTTGAACTCGCTGGAGCACTTGCCGAGGTGGCTGATGTGTTCAAAATCCCTTCTGCAACGGCTATAAAAGGTGGCGCAGATTTTTTGAAAGAGATTTCACGCTGTGCCCCTGTCTTTCTCGACCTCAAAATATTTGATATCCCAAACACCATGGACCTTGTGCTCAAATCGGCCTCCCAGCTGGGGGTACGGTATGTAACCGCTCATACCTTCATGGGTTTTGACCATCTGAAAGCTGCTGTTTCTTCCGCTCGGAAATACGGAATTAATCTCATTGCTGTGACAATTCTCACCAGTGTTTCGCAGAATTCGTTGCCTTATGGATTGAAAGGAACCGTTGAGGCCCACGTAAAGTCTATGGTTACTCTGGCGCGCGAGGCAGGGGCATGGGGTGTTGTGTGTTCTGTCAAAGAGCTTCCCTTTTTGCAGGATGTGCTGGGGCATCTCAAAACGGTGTGCCCTGGTATTCGTATTTCTTCAGCCTCATCTGATGATCAGGTGCGCACGGCTACCCCCTCCCAGGCTCGAGAAGGGGGCGCTCATTTCATCGTGGTTGGACGGCCCATTATTCGTGCTCCTGATCCTGTAGAGGCGGCACGACACATTCGTGACGAATTCATGGGAGACTCCACCGCCCGGTGAAAGAGGCGATTTACGGTCTTAAGCCCGTTCTGGAAGCACTGAAGGCTCGAAGGCGCAAATTTTACAGGATTTACTTTTCTCGGGTTACAAAAGGCTTTCTGGAAAATGAACTATTAAAAGAGGCGCAAAAGCAAAATATTCCGGTGCTTGATGCAGAGCGTAAAACACTTTCTCGCATTGCCGGTACATCCGAACATCAGGGAGTCGTTGCTGTTACATCTTCATATCCTGTTCTTTCGCGTAAAGACATACAGAAAGACCTTCCGTTTTTGAAAACACTGGTGTTGCTTGATGGAATCCAGGATCCGAGGAATCTGGGCGCTGTTGCCCGCAGCGCCGTCGCGTTTAATGTGAGCGCACTTGTTATTCCTTCGAAGAATTCCGCATCTCCGACTCCCGCTGCTGTGAAGACCTCCGCGGGCCTTCTGGAGAGGCTGCGTGTTTATCGGGTAACATCTTTGAACCATACGGTTAAATTACTTGTGAATGCCCGTTTTACCATCTGTGCAGCATCAGCGGAAAAAGGGGAAGATCCCGGCGATCTTTGCATTTCACCCCCCTGGGCGCTGGTGGTGGGAAGTGAGGCGAGAGGAATTTCATCATCTCTCCTCAAGAGAGCCACTGTGCTTGTAAAAGTCCCCATTAGTGAGGAAGTGGATTCCCTCAATGTCGCTGTGGCCTGTGGTATAATTCTTTATGCCATGAAGCGTAATGAACGTGTGAAAGGATAAGGGGTTGGAAGTGAGAGAATACGATATTGAGGTTTTCGGGCGTCGGGTTCTCAGAGCAGCAGTACCAGATGAGGTTGTCAGCGAAGTGCTGGCACTGGACTGGACGATTTACCGCGATGCAGAGCGGGATGTGCTGTGCGCTCCTGAAGATGTGCACAATTGGGTAAAAGGTGAAGTGATTATTCGTGAGCGCTCAAAACTGCTTTTGCCCGACTTGGAAATCCGCACCAGTGAAGGCGTGATTGAACTCTACCTGGATGAACTTCAGCACGAAAGGAGCAAGATCGTGGATTTCCAAAAATACCGTCTTCAGAAAAACGCTATGGCCATCCTGGAGGCACTGGAGCATCTTGAAGACTTACTTCATCAAAAAGCCCAGCTTGTCAAACAGGAAGAGGAACTGCTCAAAGCCATGAAGATAAAGGGTTACGATCCCGAAGAAATTGCCCAGTATGAGGAGAAAGTAAATAAACACCGTGAGGCTCTTGCACGTGATTTTGAAAAACTGGCGGATAGTTATCCACGCATACGGGAAAGTGCCAACCTTTTGACACTGAAGAACCTTCTGGCGTTGCTGGATGACCTCCAGGAAAACGATCCCGCTGAATATCTAGAAGTAAAGGAAGTTCTCAAAGAAGCGGTTGTTGACTATTTTGCGAATTGCGAATCAGCCTGAGAATCCCCTTGTGTTTGTTGGTCTCATTTCGGGTACCTCAATGGACGGTGTGGATGCCGTAGTAGCAGATTTTGCGGGCTCCAGACCGATGGTACTGAGGAGCTTTACACTTCCTTATCCCTCCAGACTGAGAAAAGCTCTTGAACATATAGTCGCCACAGGTGGAAACACAGAACTTATTTCTCGTCTGGATTTCGCCCTTGGCCAATTTCTTGCGCACGTGGCGCTTGAAGCTGTAAGGGGTGTGCCGGACGTTATTGCAATAGGTTCACATGGCCAAACTGTTTTTCACAACCCTGAACCTGAAGGACGTCTCCCGGGTTGTACACTTCAAATTGGAGAACCATGGCATATTGCTCTGGCGACGGGTCTCCCTGTGTATTTTGATTTCCGCCGCTTTTACGTGGCAAAGGGAGAAGAAGGCGCTCCTCTGGCTCACATTTTGCACCAGCGGATATTTTCTTCAAAGGGTGTTACGTTGTGTGTTCTCAATATTGGCGGCATATGCAATGTATCGGTTCTTCGCAATGGCAGGGCTGTTCTCTCCTTTGATACCGGGCCGGGCATGGGACTTGTGGACGAGGCTGTAAAGGTAATAACAAATGGACGTTACAAAATGGACAAGAACGCACGTTTCAGTAAAAAGGGTAACGTACACGAAAAGGCTTTGGCGTATTTACTCGATCATCCTTTTTTCTGCAAGAGCCCCCCACGTTCTACGGGAAAAGAGACCTTCGGCCGCAATCTTGTTCTGTCCACGTTAAAACGCTACCCATCACTAAAACAGCGACCAGCCGACCTCGTTCGCACAACAGTGGAAGCAGGCGCTGTGGCTGCTGCACGTGCTATAAAAGAATATTCCGGGCGCAATATCAACGAGGTGATACTCTGTGGCGGTGGGAGACTTCACCCTGTTTTCGTACAGCGTTTTTCCACGCTCATGAGTCCTGTGCATGTAAGCTTATGCGATGAGAAAGGTGTCGACGGTGATAGCGTCGAGGGGCTTCTCATTGCGTACCTGACGTTTCTCGCGTGGAAGGGGGAGTACCCTGCAAAGTCTGTGTTCGTGCCTGTAGACTTACCGGATTATGTACTTCAGAGAAAGTAAACGTTTGAAAATTTTTGTTTCCGCAAACAGCCGCGTGTGTCAAGCACAGTGGTGGCGACCTCCGCGATCCTTTTTAAATCGATACTGGTATGCGGGGTGACGATTACCGCAAGGTCAAAATACTTTGTTTTCAGCTGAGAATTTTTAATTGAGCGCATCTTTTTCTGTAATACAGACACTTCCGGCACAAAAGGGTCCAGATAATAGACCCGAGTTCCATGGTTCAAAAGCTGTTTCATAATTTCTAATGAAGGAGAGTGCCGGATGTCCGCCACATCCGGCTTATAAGCAACGCCTACCACGAGCACTTTCGAATTTTTCAGTGCTTTCCCTTTTAGGTTAAGTATTTGTGCGCATCTTTTCACCACGTGAGACGGCATGGCAGCGTTGACTTCTCCTGCCAGTTGCACAAAGCGGGCTTCCACGCCAAAAGCGCGGGCACGGTATGCCAGGTAGAACGGGTCAACGGGGATGCAGTGACCTCCCACCCCGGGACCTGGATAAAACGGCATGAACCCGAAGGGTTTGGTGGCGGCGCCTTCGATGACTTCCCAGATGTCGATTCCCATTGTCTGACAGATGAGCGCCATTTCGTTGACAAGGGCGATGTTCACGTTGCGAAATATATTTTCAAATAATTTCGTCATTTCCGCCGCTTCGGGAGATGAGAGCACGTGAACATGTGATTTCACAAATGTGGAATAAAACGCGCGGGCGAGCATGGCGCAACGACGTGTTATACCTCCGATTACACGGGTGGTGTTCTCAATGGTGTAACGGGTGTTGCCCGGGTCCATGCGCTCGGGGCAATAGGCAAGGAACACGTCTTTCCCTACATTCAGTCCTTTTTTCGTGATGGGGGTTGCAAGAAACTCCCTGGTTGTACCTGGATAAGTGGTGCTCTCCAGGATCACGAGCGTTTCGGGGTGTAAATATTCAATAACACCTGCTGCAGCATCTTTTATGTAATTCATGTCAGGAACGCGGTGCGCGTCTACAGGAGTAGGCACACATACCACCACCACATCCGCATCTTTGACAGCACTGTAATCTGAATGCACGGGGAAGCTCACTTTCATTTCTTTAAGCTGTTTTTTTATCTCCCGATGGCGGATATCTACTCCACTGACGGGAAATCCTCTGCGTTGAAGAGCAACGGCCAACGGCAATCCTACATATCCCAATCCCACCACTACAATATGGGCCTGGACGTTGATGATTTTTCGATTCAGGTTTTTAAAACGCTCGTTATGAGAACGTACGTGTTTCATGGGATGGCAATATACCACAAAACATTTGACCTTTACATGCTCCAGCTATGCTTTGGGCCTGAAGTTTTTTCAAAAAATAAAGTCGTCAGGGATGCAATGGGTCACAGATTTACAATTGTGCTTATCTGAGGTTTGAAGTTACGAAAGCGAAATGAGTAACAATTTCCCTGTTTGGTTAACCTTCCTTTTCTATTTCATCTACATCAATTCCCTGCATAAAAGGTTTTATGGAGCGGTAGTTGAGAAGTACGAGGCCCTCCTTTCTCAGATCGCGACAGACATCCTTGAATTCTGCTGTGGAACCTTTGAAGAAACGAACAGCTTCGCTTGGAGTTGCTCCATCTTTTTTTCTGAGCGTATATCCTACAGCCGATAACAGGTGCTTGCTGAATATACCTTTTACGCGGGATTTCGTTGCCGGGTCCATATACATGAGGGCGCATACGATGTCGTCATCTGATGCGTTTTCTCTCACCGCATTTTTCCTGGTCTTGTTTTCGTATATTCGTACAATGCCAACAACGACTCTCTCGCTGATGATACCGATAGCAAAGAATCGTTTAAAAGGGAGTTCAAGCCCTTCATTTAAAGCCAGGCACGAGTAAAAGGCGGGACCTTCTTCTTTTTCACTCTTCATAAAATACAGTGTATCACAAGAATCGGTCGGAATATGACAATATCTTGCGTTGCCTGTTTTAATGTTTTTTGTTACTGCCGTGTGAGCTTCAGCTGATTCTCTTCAGTATATACATCCTGACAGTAAACCCCACACCACATGTCGCTCCACGTGCCTTCCATCAGATCAGTGGTGAACTGGAAGATACCCAGAACCCGTGGTTCAGAATTCATAACCGTTAGTTGAGTTCCGGAGATATTGCCTCTGAGATACATGGGTGACACGTCGGGCACGTAGCCGGTGGGATCACATTGAGAATCGAGTACTGTAAAGTTCGAACCCGTGTATCTCAGTTCGATATTTACAGTGTAGTCAGTATCCCTGGTGATAATCATGGTGACTTCTCTCTCTTCTGAAGCGACCAGTTCGAGCTGGCTCGAGCAGTAATCAGTTTTGATGTAAAACGTTACAGGAAAGGTTGTTTGCCACGTTCCCTCCATTTCACGTGCTGGAGAAAGTGGTCCTTCGCCATCACTGAATACACCGCAGGCTGTTAGAAGAAACCCCGTAAATAGTATCCAATGGCCTCGCTTTCTTTTTAGAACCATTTTGATTTTCACCTTAACCCCCAGTGTTGAATTTTAAAAAAATAATTTTAACACATTTGCGTTACAAAACCTCCTATACAGTTCAAATTTGAAATGATAATCGGTGAAAATAGTTGAACATGACGAAACAATGGGGTTTGTTTATAAGTTCCGGCCTGCAACTCCATACAATGGGCAGGGCAGGGGTGCAGGCTCAACGACACTTGCGGTGTGAGGGTGTGTATGGAACACATGAAGGTTGACATTATGGTAGCAGGAGGGGTGGCTGCGGGTATGTCTGCAGCTTCACAGGCGAAACGAGTCAATCCGCAATTGCACGTTGTTGTATTTGAGAGAGGTCCGTACATTTCCTATGGGGCATGCGGCATGCCCTATTACCTGTC
Organism: bacterium; assembly: GCA_024275095.1. Classification (GTDB taxonomy): domain Bacteria; phylum JAJRZV01; class JAJRZV01; order JAJRZV01; family JAJRZV01; genus JAJRZV01. The sequence goes on from JAJRZV010000019.1 coordinate 15,387, forward strand.
AGGTGACATTCCAGACCCCATGCGACTGATCGCTCTCACTCCAGAGGAAGCGCACCAAAAGCGGGGAATTTCAGTATATACACAACATGAAGTACTGGACGTTGATCCTGATGCTCACACGGCCCTTGTGCGCGATCTTCTGTCGAACAGAGAGATCCTTGTTGAATGGGAGAAGTTCATACTTGCTACGGGCGCAAGAGCATGGACGCCGCCTGTAAAAGGGATGGATTTGCCCGGAGTTTTTGTCCTCAGGACTCTTTCCCATGCACTGGAATTCCAGCAGTTTCTGAATTCCCAGCGCCCCCGTCGTGCCGTGATTCTCGGTGGTGGACCTGTGGGATGCGAAATGGCGGAGGCACTGAAAAAACGAGGACTGGACGTTGTAGTTGTGGAGTTTTTGGAAGAAATTATGAACACAATAGATGCAGACATGGGTGCACTGGTGCATGAGGAATTAAGGCGTAACGGTGTCGGCGTGCGCACTCACAGACGCGTGGAAAGGGTGGAAAGAACACGGGATGGTCTTCACGTTATAATCGGAGAAGAAGTCGTGAACTGCGACATGATCTTGGTGGCCACGGGTGTGAAGCCCAATACGGAACTTCTCACAAAAAAGGGAGTCGCAGAGGGACCGGCCGGCTCCGTTGATGTGGACGAATACATGTGCACATCCTTTGAACACGTTTTTGCCTGTGGTGATTGTGCTGATGCACTCGACCTTGTCACAGGCAAAAAAGTATATGTGCCTCTCGGAACCACAGCCAATAAACAGGGACGCGTTGCAGGCGCGGTGGCTGCGGGTGTAGAAGTGAGTTTCCCGGGTATTGTGCAGACGGCAGCGGTTAAAGTATTTGACCTTGAAGTGGCCCGCACGGGGCTCTCGGAACGACAGGCCAGAGAGGCTGGCTTTGATGTTGATACCGTACAGGTACGCTCACGGTCACGCGCGGGTTATTATCCGGGAGGGACGCCGGTACACGTGAAACTTATTTATGAAAAAAATACAGGCAAACTGCTGGGAGGTCAGGTCATCTCCAGAGAAGGAGCTGCAAAACGCGTGGATGTAATAGCGGCCGTACTTTACTTTGGAGGCACAGTAAAAGACCTTTACAACCTGGATCTCTCGTACGCACCACCCTTTGCTCCTGTTTATGACCCCCTCATCCTTGCTGCGCGCCGGGCATATCGATGGAAATGACACGTGGACGAATCGTAACTAATTTAAACAAAAAGTTTTAACAAACTGGGAGGTGAAGCGTGAGTGAACAGAACGTTTACGATATTGTGATTGTGGGCGGAGGACCTGCGGGCCTTACCGCGGCTATATACGCATCGCGCGCACGTTTGAAAACCCTCGTGGTGGAAAAAGCTGGGTTGGGAGGGCAGGCAGCAATGAGTCACTGGATTGAGAATTACCCTGGTTTTCCGGAGGGGCTCTCGGGCATGGACCTCACTGAACACATGCGTCAACAGGCGGAACGGTTCGGCACGGAGTTTGAATTTGATGAAGTACGAACGGTGGAAAAAAGCAATGGACTTTTTACTGTAAAGGCGTACAAACAATTCAGCAGTCGGGCTGTTATTATTGCAACAGGTCGCAGTCCTCGACGCCTGAACGTGCCTGGAGAAGCCGAACTGACGGGGAAGGGAGTGTCCTATTGCGCCACGTGCGACGGTGCATTCTACAGGGACGTGGCTGTTGCTGTGATAGGAGGAGGAGACGCAGCTGTGAAAGAAAGTCTGTTTCTCACACGGTTTGCTTCGCGCGTATATATTATTCATCGTCGGGACCGGTTCCGGGCCGAAAAAATCATTGCAGAAGAAGCTCTTAAGCACTCAAAAATCGAACCCGTGTGGAATTCAGTGGTGGAAGCCATCGAAGGTGAAAACGGGGTTGAAGGTATCCGCGTAAAAAATGTGAAAACCGGTGAGGTTCACGTTATTGATGTAAAGGGGGTGTTCGTGTATATCGGCAGTATTCCAAACACCGAACCCGTACGCACTCTGGTACAACTGGATGCAGACGGTTACATTGTTGCCGGTGAAAATACACGCACAAGCATGCCGGGCGTTTTTGCCGCAGGAGATGTGCGGCGCAAACCTGCGTATCAGGTTGCCACAGCAGTTGCCGACGGTGCTATCGCTGCCATGCAGGCAGAGGAATACATCACTCACGAAACAGGATTCGCAAGTTGAAGCTCCCATGCCTTTGAGCGGGGTTTGGTGTATGATATTAAAGCTAATCATTTAACAAGGAGAGACGACAATGAAGGGTAACCCCGTTCTTTTTATCACCGGTTCTACCGGTTTTATTGGAAAACGCTTGGTAAAGAAAGCACTCGAGAAAGGAGCGGAAGTATACGCTCTCGCACGTGAAGGTTCAGAACCGAAACTCCTGCGGTATCTGGAGCAAAAAAAGGTCTCTCCTGATGGTTTGTATTTCGTCATTGGTGACATATGTGCACCAGGTGTTATTAAAGATCCTGCTGTGGCTGAAGAGGTACAGGAACGCACAACTCACGTGATCCACGGCGCGGCTGTATATGACCTCTCAGTACCCAGGCCCGTGGCAAAGCGCGTTAATGTTGATGGCACGCGGGCAGTGCTGGAATTCGCCAGCAAGGCGAAAAAGCTCAAGCGTTTTACACATCTCAGTACCATTGCTGTCTCGGGTGATTACCGTGGCATCTTTTATGAAGAGATGCTGGATGTGGGCCAGGGTTTTACAGACCATTACGGGCGTACAAAGTTTATTGCAGAGAAACTTGTGAGGGAATGGGAGAGTCGTTTTCCCGTAACCATCATTCGGCCTGGAGCTGTGGTGGGTGAGATGGCAACGGGAGAGACTGAAAAATTTGATGGCCCATACATTATGATGCGATTCATCTACGCATCACGCTGGCTCCACTTGGTGGTGCCGGGTAGCGACCAGTCATATCTCGAAGTTGTTCCTGTGGATGTACTCGCTGAGTTTATTCTCGAGATTACTCTGGACTCTGCCGCTGGCGGGCGCACGTTTACTGTTGTGGATCCGGAGCCCATGAGCATGGGAGAATTTATCGATCGGGTGTATGAACGCATTAGCTTTTATAAACCTCTCTTCAAGTTCTCGCTCAAACCCGTTGCTGCTTTCGTTAAGGCACCGGTTATTAAGCCCGTACTCAATGTGGCCGGTCGCATTGCCGGTTATCCCGTAGAAGGTATTCACTACGTGACTCGTGAAGTACTGCACGATGCCAGCAACACCCTGAGTTTCGCAGCCCGCAAAAACATGCGCCTTCCGCGCTTTAATGAGTATATAGATGCCATCTGTACGTACTTTGAGAAGGAAGCACTCGGCCGGAAACATTGAGTAAAAAAGCCGTACTCAAAGTAGGGAGCGCTGTCCTTGTAAATAATACGGGGAAGTTTTCACTTCGCCGCATTCACAAAATCGCAGCGGACGTGGCATGTCTCCGCGAGAACGGATGGCAGGTGTTTGTGGTTTCTTCTGGTGCGATCATGATTGCCATGCATCATCTTGGATTGACCGAAAGACCTTCAAAAGTGGAAGACCTCCAGAAGCTGGCAGCCATTGGTCAACCGAGACTGATGCAGGCCTATGAGCGGGCTTTCCGCCGCAGAGAGATAGAAGTGGCACAGGTGCTCCTTACACATTACGATTTTGAACGAAGAAATAGTTTTCTCAATGCTCGCCACACTATTACCTCACTGGCACGAGCGGGCTTTGTCCCCATTATCAATGAAAATGATACGGTGGCGGTGGAATAGATTAAGGTGGGAGACAATGATACGCTTTCGGCACTGGTAGCAGCAGCGGTCGAGGCGGATGCTCTCCTCATCATGAGCAACGTACCGGGAATTGTTAACCCTTCCACAGGAATCATAGAAAAAATGATCAATCCGCGCGAGCGACCTGAAAAATACGACAGTGGCACAAAAACTCCGGCAGGGGTGGGAGGGATCGTAACCAAGTTTCGTGCTGCACGCATTGCCGCTTCGCATGGCATTCCCACATACGTGGGCGATGGTCGAGACAAAACCTTCATTCAATCATTTCTGGAAGGGGCCTTTAGGGGCACTGTTTTTCCACCCGAAGACAGGGGATTGAGGGGTAAAAAACGCTGGATAGCCATCCTTCAAAAACCCAGAGGAACGATCGTTGTAGATGCCGGGGCGGCAGAAGCGTTGAGGGCGAGAGGTAAAAGTCTTTTGCCCCGGGGAGTGACAGGTGTGAGGGGTTCATTCAGCAGGGGTGATGTTGTAGAAATTTTTACTGAAGACGGTCACCTGGTGGGTCGGGGCATTACCGCATACAGTGCACAGGAACTTCGCAAGATCCAGGGTTGCCGAACTTCGGAAATTGAAAGCATCCTGGGCTACCGCTATTCCGACGAGGTTATTCACAGAGACGAAATGATTGTGGAGCGGTAATGGAATTCGGCCGTTACCGGTGTTTCAGGGCTGTGTTCCGTGTAAATCCCGATAAAGAAGACATACTCCAGGGCCGACTGTTCGAACTGGGATGTACAGGTACAGAGTCACACGTGAAAAAAGATGCTGTAGTTGTTATTGCATATTTTCCCAGAGCGATTGAACACGAGATGTTTTTGAAGGCAGCCGGTGTCACCCCAGTGGAAACAGGCTTTTTTACCCTGGAGTTGAAAAACAATGAACTTTATCCAGTGGAAGTCGAGGATGCTGTTATTCTTCCAGCAGGGGAAACTCAAGAGTGTAAAGAGAAAACGCCGATTTTCCTCGTTTCAACAATGGCATTTGGCACGGGGAAGCATCCTTCTACAGAACTTGCCATTAAAGCTCTGCGAAGAGTCCAGCAGAGAGGATGGCTCGGGGCCCCATTTCTTGACATA
>JAJRZV010000132.1 GCA_024275095.1 bacterium
GCTCCTGCCGCCTCTACCAGCCGTGCCGCCGTTTCTTCCATCTTCACCGCATTCTGAGCAATCGCATGTGCCACTTCGTTTACCTCTGAAAGTGCCTCGGTCATCTGCTCACTGGATGCCACCTGCTGCTTGGTGGAAAGACTGATCTCCTGGCTGACATCCAGCGCACGCGAAGCAGCTTTGTTAATCTCATCGAAAATAGAACCCACCTTTCCCAGCACCTTTACAACTTCATCAAATGATCTCACGCCCGTCTCAGTGGCCATAACCGTACGAGAAGTGGTTTCCTGAATTTCGGAAATAATATTCCTGATATCATTCGTCGCCTCTTTTGTCCGGCGTGCAAGGTTCCTGATCTCCGATGCCACCACCCCAAAGCGCCTGCCGGCCTCGCCCGCACCTGCCGCCTCGATGGCTGCATTCACAGCAAGAAGGTTGGTCTGTTCAGAGATATCCTCAATCAATCCTGTAATTCCTGTGATCCGGCGTGACATCTCGGCCAGGCCAAGAATGGTCTGAGCCAGGTCCTCGATTTTTTTCTTGATATTGTAAATCTCGCTTATGAGAGACTGTATCTCCTCTTGAGAAGACTCTACCACAGAGAACGTCTCGCGCGATGCTTTTTCCACACGAGCTGCTTTTTCCGAAATTTGCTTGGCAGCAGCTGCAATTTCTTCAGATGCAGTGGTAAGCTCCTGTACGGAAGACGCTTGCTGGGAAGTTCCAGCCCTGAATTCCATGACTGTACTGCTGATTTCTTGAGAGGAACTCGAGAGCACATCCACCGCATATCGGGCAGGATCGGATATCTGGGTCTTGGCGAAATACACTGCTGCCGCCGCACACACCAGAAACGAAAGAATGACCACGACCAGGCCGTGCATGAAAACTTCTTTAATGAGGCTCTTTACGCGTCGGAGAGAGTAAAACACACGTAGCTGACCAACGACTTCTTTCTTTCCGGTTTCGTTCACGTTGATGATGGGATACTCTGTAATAAGAACCGTATGGTCGCCGATATTTCTCTTGTGCGTGACCGGTTTGTTCACCAATCTAAAGGGAAGATTTTCTTCAAGTCTTCCCAGCTCAGCCAGCAAAACCCCTTTTGCATTAAATATCTGCGCTTTCAAAACGGCTTTATCATTTTTCAACACCTCCAGCTGTTTTTCCAGGGACATGGAATCCTCAACCGCCACCCCGAAAACGCTTTTTTCAGCGATCTGGGATGCGATGCGGTTGGTCCAGTACTTCAGCTCTCCGTACATGACGCTTGAGGTTTTGAAATAGGAAAAAACGCCGATGGTGATACAGAACACAAGGAGCACGCTGAAAACCAGGGCAATAAGTTTCTTGGTGATATCAAATTTTATAAGTTTCGAAAATATTTCCTTCCACATGTAAATCCTCCTGGCTTTAATTCCATCAAATTATAAATGCCCTGCATCCACCTGACCATTAAATTTCAAATTATAACATGAGGTTAGAAATACTCCTTCTCCACCCTCTATTGTCAACATGTTCTCACCAAATAATACGTAAATAAATAGTTAAAACACCCTGAAAGGTTTGTTCTTTCTATTCAAGCCGGGGTAATCCTCTGCAAATGAAAGACGCTGAATCTGGTTTGTACCTTCATAAATCTGTGTCAACTTTACATCACGGAAAGCCTTTTCAACTTCGTTGCCCACCTTCACACCCTCGTCTCCCATAAAATCCACCACACGGGAACACACGTCCATAGCCACATCAGATGCAAAGCACTTGGCCGTTGCCGAAAGCCAGGATACAGGTGGAAACGTGGAACACGCGCGCCACACCACAGTCCGCGCAGCCTCAATTTTCATGAGCATATCGGCAAAAATGTGCTGCACGTGCCTGTCCCTGAGGAGGCCCTCCTTCTCCGCGTATTCAAGCCCTTTTCTCACGGCATGCTGAGCAGCACCAAGAGCGATAAAACCAACGGGTGGACGCGATGTATCGAGAGTCAACAAATTCAACTTCCAGCCTTCACCTTCACGACCCACACGGTTTGCAGAAGGCACTTTCACATCTTCAAAAATCAGCTCAGCCGCGGGGGAAGCCCGCTGTCCCATCTTATCTTCTATCCTTCCTACGGAAAATCCTTTCATCCCTCGCTCCACCACGAAGCACGTCCACGAATCAATCCCTTTTTCTTTGTCCGTTGCTGCAAATACTGTAATAATACTGGCTACAGAGCCATTGGAAATGAAACACTTACGGCCGTTAAGTACATAATAGCCGTCTTTCTTTTTCGCGTAGGTGAGGAGCTTTGCCCTCCGAGCACCATGTGTATCTTCTGCATCAGAACCAGCCGCAGGTTCGGTAATGGCAAAAGCACAAAGCTCAGGCTTTCCTGACCTGGCAGCATCTGTAACACGTGAAAGAAACCGGCGTCCTGCCTTAAAATCCATTGACAGCAAAATGGGGAGCAATCCAAGCATGTGCGCACCGAAAATCACGGCTACTCCCGGACATACCTTGGAAAGTTCTTCAATAATCAATGCACCGTGAAGTGTACCGTGGCGGAAGAAATCGAGAAGCCGACCACCGCCGCCGAAAGTCCGCGGGATCAGGTCAGTGAGAAGGCCGATTTCGGCTCCCTTGCGCACAATCTCCCACGGGAATTCTTCCTTTGCGCGCCTGTCCAACTCTTCCACAACAGGCAAGATCTCTTCTTCAGCCCAGTGCCTCACCTCCTGGCGTTTCTTCTCTACATGGCGCGGAAGCCGACAGGGGTCTTTAATAAAGCCTCTGTGCGTGTAAAGAAAATTTAAGAGTTTATCCCGCAAACTCATAGCAACTTCTCTTCTATTACCTGTTTGAAAAGTGCTGTACTACCCCGGTCCAACGCCGCGATGGTCTTCGCATCACGCAGTTTCCGTTCCACAACGTAGTCCTTCATGTAACCGTACCCTCCCAGCAACTGAACGGCATCAACACATACTTCCTCACATAATACGGCAGCAAGTGCTCTCGCCATGAGTTTATCCTCTGTACCGCCGGCCGCGGCTTTAAGAACCCCTGCCTCAGAGAGAAGAACTTTCGCTTTCATGCGGCCCAGTATCTCCTGTACAATGCCATGCCTGATAATTACATCTCCGCCCTGATACCGTTCGTTGGCATATCCTTCTGCTATCCGTAATGCATCCATTGCATTACCCACAGCCACCGCGGCAAGCAGATTCTGGACACGTGCATATATGTGCTTCTGTTCGTGCAGATTTAACTCTCCCAGCTCTTTCGCATGAACATCAGAAGTGGTTACAAACACGCTGCATCCCTGCAATCCCAGAAGAGCAACTTGATTGCTTCTCTCTCGCAGTTGATCACCGGTTACAAGCTCTACCCTTCCAGCCTCAACCACCACGGCATTGTGTATGAATGGAGCAGCAATCACATGATGACTGAGCAGTCCTGCAGATGCGTAAAACATGTTCCTGTCTACGGTGACGTTCAGCGACTGAAGCACGTAAATGCCCGCATAATGCGAAAGCAACGCAACAGCAAAAGACGCACTCGCTTTGCCCAGCTCCAGCAGCACCCCGCACAACTCCTGCTCTCCCAATCCAACACCACCGTGTTCCTCTGAAAGAGGAGCAAGATGTAACACCGTCTCATGCAGCCACTTCCTGCACCTTTCCCATGCGTCCACATCTCCCTTCTCCATATCAGCAGAAAGCTCCGTCAGTTCTCTTTTTACAAAAGACTCTACGGCTCCAGCAATCTGCTGATAAAGATTCATCTTTACTCCATCAGAAAGTTATCAGATAGTGCATACTGACCTGATCGTGGGGAGTAAAACCTGGAACTTTGCACAATCTTATATCACCTGCCATCCGGGGATACATGAAATTATCTACAGTTCCCGAAGGATTGGACTTCTGCAGGTACCAACGGACATCTTCTACTTGTATACACAATAATACTACATTACGTGGCAACTCACTCATCTTCTTTATCTCTTCCATCACATGCAGTGCAAGTCAACATTTTTCACAAAAAATTATACATGCCATGCTTTACCGAATGTAGCGCAGCTGTTACACTTTTGCCTGTTGTCCTCGTAAACAGGGAAATTGCAGGTGCGTTGGCTCAGGAAAAAGCGAAACATATTCTCTGAAAAAACATGAGAGACCTTCTTCTCATGCGTGCATCTCCTGGATCGATATTTTATACCCGGTCACACCTGAGTCAAAGCTCAACCTTCTGATCTCGTGAAAAGATTTATTTAGATAAACTTCTGCTGGTGTTCTCAGTCCTGATGCCCAGTGGGGCCTGCGCGAGCCCGGGTACCAGGTGTAGTGTTCTACGCTCTTCATCAGGTGAAGTATATTCTGCACTTCACCGGGATAAATGGCTTCCTGTTTGAGATTCTGATGGTATCTCTCGATCACTCCAATCTGCTCAGGTGATCTGTATCCCATCCTTATGTATGTGCCTGAAAAGGTTTTCAAAAAATTTTGCTTCCACCGGTGTACCGTCCCGGGCGATACCGGGTACCGCCCGGCCGCCTCCTCAACCGATAGCCCGCCTCTCGAAACCGCAAGCACAACCTCAAGTTTCTGCTCAACAGGCATCTCTGCTCTCCTGCCCGTGGCTCACCTCCTCATTTGAAACTGTTTCTATTTTATCCCTGACCTTTGAGCTGATTGAATTCCTGCCAGTTTTTCTTTTTCTATTTTCGCCCTGAAGGCCCCGAACCTGCTCGTGAGGTCTCACTTATTAAATGTTTCGGTTTAGGTGGGGCAATACAGGTCTTCCACATCCAGCAAGGGATCAAGACAATGACTTACGTAGACGCAATCGTTAATGGTCACCCCACCGGGCCTGTCTATATAAACACGCAAAATCCATCGCCCCTGTGATTGAAAAAACTGAACATCCACGAGTTCGAAACCTTCCCCAGTAACCACCTCTTCAATTAACTGGAAAAGCCTGGCCGAATCCACGTCTTTCATAGCTTTTATTATGCGCTGTGATTCAGTCTCTCACAAGAAACTTTCTGGGTTATCTTGCAACTACGGATTGCTATAGTAATATCCCTGTGTTACTTTTCTTTACCATGAAATCTCTAAAAGGGTTTATAGGCAAAGTTCTGTTTGTTTTAAGAGTTTACAAATCTACCAATTTCAATGTAACAGCACGGTTTATACGACAAATAATCCAAGCTCGAATAATACGCTTCAAGTTCCTCCTTATCAAATATGGTGTAATTCCAGCATACCCTTCCCTCAAACCTTTTCTTAACACCTTCAGCGAAGAAAATAAGTTAATAGACCACATCAGAACCAACATGTCCTGCTTTTTTATCCCTATGGCCAAAGAAATCCATCAAATAAAAAACAACCATCCGGACTATGTAAATCGGATTATATCGCAAGCCAACCGCATATTAGACAACACTTATTCCTTTTTGGGATCAGGGGACATCACTTTTCGTCAAGGAAATCTACCTTGGCATACGGATATTAAATCGGGATACCACTGGGACAAGAAGACTTTTTACAAAAAAATCCGATACGGCCATATCGAAGGAGCGGACGTAAAGGTCCCGTGGGAGATGTCACGCTTACAAATGCTTCCTATACTTTCCCTTGCTTATCTTTTCACCGATGAAGACATCTATGTACGAAAGTTTATGGAAATATTTCGGAATTGGGTAGATGAAAATCCTCCGTACCAGGGAGTCAATTGGGCTTGTACCATGGACGTTGCCATTCGCATGGTGAATATGACCGTAGGATTTCTTAACATTCTAAATTCCAAAGCAGTGACAGATGACGATATTCGGATATTCTTGAAAGTTCATCTGCAACATGCCCGTCATATCCGTACTAACCTCGAATGGTCTCCGTTTCTTACATCAAACCACTACATGGCTAATATATGCGGTCTTTTTGCAGCATGCCTGCCTTTTGAGAAGTTCCCGGAATACAAGCGCTATTTGAACTTCTGCCGCAGGGAGATGGAAACCGAAATCTTTAAACAATTCCGTAACGACGGCACAAATTTCGAATCGTCAACTTATTACCATGCATTCGTCACGGAAATGCTTCTTTATCCGTACGTATTCTCCCGCATCAAAGGAGGGATAACCTTTTCACCCGCTTTCGAGGAACGCTTAAAAAAAGCCTGTTTTGTCATTCGTGAAATAACAACACCCGCCCAGCGTATCCCTCAAATCGGCGATACGGATAGCGGCAAGTTTCTATGCTTTGATTCACGCGACATTCTCGACTACACACACATTATCACTCATGCGGCGGTATTGTTTCCAGACTTCCATCTACCTGAAAATCTCCATCCATCACCAGAGGTGCATCTGTTCTATGACAAAGAGCACATAACTTCAGCTATTATGCGGCGGCAGTCAGCCGAAGCCTCATTGATCTCGTTTAATGAAGGAGGCCTGCATATATACCGTGACCCGAATATGTATTTTATATTCTACGCTACTCCCCAGGGGACCGATGGTATAGGCAATCATAACCACAATGACAAATTGTCTTTCATCCTATTCGTATACGGGCAAGAGATCGTGACAGATCCAGGCACATATGTTTACACACCATATCCCAAATGGCGGAACACCTTTCGTTCAACACGCTACCACAACACTGTCATGGTCAACAAAGAAGAACAATGTCGATTCGTCGATTGGTCTCTGTTTTATACCGTAAACGATGCTGAGGTCTCTTCAAAAGCTGAAAATAAAAAAAACTTGATATTATTCAAAGGTAAACACACCGGTTACAAACGTATCGGCATAATACATGAGCGCACCGTTAAACTTTCGCCTGGGGATATGCGCTTGGAAATAGAAGATTCCCTCACACCTGTGGAGGAAAGTAAAAACCCAAAAATAGCAGCTTCTATTTTTCTGCATCTGCATCCCGCCGTGCAAGCAGAGCAACACGGGAGCGAAATCAACCTTTACTGCAACCATGTGCTTTCACGTGTAGAGGTGCATTGCAAGAATGTCAAAATAATACAGTCTTGGCACTCCCCCGAATACGGCCTCAAAGAAAGTTCAAGTGCCATCGAGTGTCGCCTCCACGACACCTTACCCATCACTCACCGTATGATTCTGTCGTTTTCCCGGAGGAGTATTTGAAATTTTCATTTCAGGTGTTGCTTACATTTTTTTCGCGATTACTAATCAGGGTGCTCAGCTTCATCATAAGTGTATTGATCGCCAGGTTCCTCGGCCCCGTGGGGAAAGGACTTATCTCGTATGTCAACACTATTGTGGCTCTCCTCAATCAATTCGGTACATTCGGTTTTAGTGCGTCCACCATATACTTTCTTGCTAAAGAAAAAGAACGTCGTCATATAGTCGCCAGTACCATAATCGCCTTCTCTTCCGGAGTTGTCTTGCTGTTCGATGGAGCACTCTTCGCTGCGTGGTGGTTCCTCAACATATTTCACGATCTGAACACTTTACTGATACTCATTGTGTTGCTGAGATTTCCTTTCATGCTTTTTGCACAGCGCATGAGTGACTTTTACCTGGCATACCAGAAAATCAAACTTTACAACGCCGTATCTTCTGCATCAGCCGTACTATCAGTAATTGTAACAGCCGTTATTATCCTTTTATTTCACGGAGGCGCCGTCCACGTTCTCCTCGGGCACCTCGCCGTATCATTTGTTCAATTCGCATTCAACATAGGATTCTGGCTGTATAACAGGGTCGTCAGATTTGTTGTAGACAAGATGCTTCTTTCGGAAATGGTGAAATACGGGCTCAAATTTTACGTAAACAACTTGTGTGCGTTTATGGTTCTCAGGTCGGACATACTGTTTATCAAACACTACCATGACAATTGGCATGTAGGGCAATATTCCGTAGCGGTACAAGCGGCGGAACTTATTTATATGGTAGTGTCAACCGCCTCTCTTCTGTTATTCCCAAAACTGGCGGACAAGTCTCCGCAGGAGGCTGCATACTACGTGCGACGGACCCTGCGCATCACCTTGCACTTGATGCTTATACTCCTGACCGTGTGGGCGTTCACCGGCCGGATTTTTATCATCGCCGTATTTTCTTCACGGTTCGCCCCGGCTGTTTCGCCGTTTTACATCCTTCTTCCGGGAATGTTTTTCTTGGCTCTCTGGAGTGTCAGCACGCGATATTTTGCTGTCACCGGTATGCCTTTGTTCGTGCCCATGGCATGGGTAATATTTTCGGCTGTGAATATCATTTTAAATATCTTCTTAATACCCTCATTGGGTGTCGCTGGCGCGGCTGCAGCATCTTCCCTTACCTATATGTGTGTCGCCGGATTCCTCCTTTACAAATTTTTTACAATCACCGGCACACCGGTAAAAAAGGTTTTCTATACTTCCTGGGAAGAACTTAAGGAAGATGCCAAACTTCTCTTACCCGTGTGATATTACGAATTATCAATCAATATACCCAAGATCCCTAAGGCGTTTCATAACTTTTTCGCGTTCCTCATCAGAAAAGGCATCTTCGTCGTTTTCCCTTGTAAGTGGAGAGACTTTTACACGAATAGTCTTTTCCGGGAGTTTAAAATAGCGTTCATCAACGGCTGGGCACCCGTCGAATTCCACATCCGCATCAACGCCTTCACACTTCAACAATGTCGGCAAAAAATCATACACATTGAAAGGAGGAAGCGTCCCTTTCTTAATATCTTTTCCTGCAGTCATAAAAACACCGTCAGGATGATGATTAGCTCCTCCTTTGAAGGTGGTAAGGATCTGTTTTTCTCCCGGATCATTAACAATCCCAACGCCCGGAGCAGCTATCATCAACAGTTCGGGAAGAATCCTATCCTTTTCCATAAGAGTTTTACGGAACGATGGCCTGAATACCCTGCTGACAAGAGAAGTTCCCTGGGCTTCCGCTGATTCAAGAACATCTTTAATTTTGTTGATCAGGTCTTCTTTTTCAGATTCTGGCACAGCACCTTTTAAGAAATCTATTTTGTCATTTATGTATATGCCCCCGCTCATTCCAAAAGAAAACGCCTTGGTTTTATCCCATGCCAATGCATCCAAATCCGCACTCGCGGGAATCTCCAGCGGGGCCCGACCTGTTTTTACTAATAGTTTATTGACAGTGTTTGAACCCGGCATAAGAGTAAAAAACGATAGCAGCACTTTGCGTTTCATGGAAAGCCAGGGAACGCTCCAAATACGCATGGCTCGATGAATAGTACGAAAATATTGATAAGCAAAAGATAACTCCAGATAGCCTTTCTCCCTCAAATATGCATTTAAAGCGAAGTTTTTGTCCACATCCTGAGCGCCATGATCTGAGACCACATAGTAGCGGCAAGCCTCTCCAAACATTTCCACCACTGCAGTTACAACATCATCCACTCCCGCATAAGACTGTGTGACAGGATCAAATTCTTCTTGTATCGCGGCAGCACCTTTGAAAAATCTCCATCCATAATGCTGTACGGTATCAACATCCGTGAAAGCGATGATTGCATAGTCAAAGGCGTATTCTTTCAGCAAGAAACTTATAAGTTCCTTCCTGTGCATGAGACTATCTTTTTCTATTTCCATATAATCACGGAAATATCTACCTTCAGTATCATTCATAAATGCGGTACGTGAAAATCCTGGATGATTTGCATAATGATTGGGGAAACGCATCTTCAAGTTTTTTTCAATTTCAGGATCGGAACAGACCCGGGCGCATTGCGAAAGAGGTTTGGGTGCTCCCATAAAAACCACCGTATTTTTATAACCCCGATCCATAAGTTCCCTGGTAAAGGGGACATTGAACAAAAGCCCCCGCATACCTGCGCTTTCCATAATTTCCCAGAGGTTCCAGGGCTGGTAATAGGATCGTTCGATATCCAACGTGTGATCCGGCTTTATTTTCAAAAAATCCAGGATCCCGTGTGATATGACATCAAGCCCTGTAAATATGCTGTTCCACGCAGAAGGGGACATTGGCGGTATTGTGGATTTCAACGTCGCCCGAATCCCCTCGTCCATCATCCATCCCAGGGCTTTCAATTGATGCTCAGCCCTCATATAGTCGAGTACGGAAAAAGATGCGGCATCTATTCCAAAAACAATAAATTTAGGAGCCGCCGACATATGGGTTCACCTCCTCTAAAATGGTTACTTCTGTGCTTCAACAATAATATACCAGCCCACCCTTCGCCCAATGAGATCAAGGAGCAAATTCGGTTTATGTCTGTTTCTGAAAACTCGAGCTACGTAAGCAATATCTGCAGGCACGAGATGGCGCACATATGCCTTTACCTTTGAAAAATCCTCAAAAAGCCTGGAAAAGCCCCGCTTTGTATATAGTTTAACAACAAGGTTTTCATTCGTATGAGGATATTCAATAAGACTCAAATGTTGTTTTAATGTGCGCACCCTATAGTTGCCCGCTATAAGATAATTTAATGCAAATACATTCCACAAAAAAAATATAGAGCGTTTGTTATACACAGCGATGTAACACCTGCCGCCCTTCTTCAAAACTCTGTGAACTTCACTTATCGCTTTTGCAGTATTCGGAACATGGTGCAACACACCCAGAGAATACACGAAATCAAAAGATTCATCCTCAAAAGGCAGAGATTCCGCATCTCCTATAAGAAGGCGCGTCTTCATCCCGTAAATATCAAAAAGAGCTCGAGTCTCTTCAATACATCTGGGAGTAATATCCACTCCAAACATATTCGCACCTCGTCCGGCAAGTTGCAGATGATCTGTGCCGGCACCCACACCAATTTCAAGTACCCTCTTCCCCTCAATATCAAAGGACTCTATGGCCTTCTTTATCCAAGGATGAGAAAAATAACGGAATCGGCGAATTTCCTCAAAATACTCCTTGGTGAGATGCGGCGCTTTAGCGACGTGTGTGCCTGCAGGAGCTTGAGACCATACTCTTCTGGCTGATTTTTTGTATTTCGGACTGTATGAATATTCAACGGTGTCACGCAGTTCCATCAAGGCCGAAAAGAAATCTTTTATCCTGGAAGAGATGTTACTTTTGATCTTCATTGCCCACCATATTCAAACACACTCATAAATTGAGTGCTGTTGGCTGGATGAATCCGATATACCAAGGAAGTTTTCGATGTATACTTTGCTGCTTTTTTTAAAAATTCTTCCGCTGTTGCAGGCAGAGTAAAGAAGCGTTTTTCGTAAAGAAGTGTATTCTTATTTATGTCGTATATAGCAATGGTGTTATGATCAGACACCGAAAACGCATAAATATCGCCGCTGAGTTGCGTCGCGTCATGAAGCCACCTAGAGTTCACCTTGAACCTCCGCTGGATTCTCCCTTCATCATCAATAAAAACAAGACTCCCCGTTACGCTATCAGCGAAATAAATACGACCTTCCCGCGACATACGCGATCCGTGGCATCCTACAAAACCCCTTGTTATTTCTTTATATGAACCTTTACGCCAGTCAAAAACACCTACAGCCCCTTGTATTAAAGTAGAAACAATTATCTTGTCACCGGCTGTATCGGGATAGGCACAGTTAATGTGTGTCGTCTGGCAATCATTGTTAATATAGTGCTTGTGTAGATCCATATCTTCACTCAAATCATAATTTTTCCCGTAAAGTTCTTCCGGCATTCTCAGGATCTTTTCAACAACTCCATTTTCAACATTCAACATCAACACAGCATCGGGAGCTGATGCAGAAACAGCCACCATCTTATCGCTGACAGGAAATACCGTGTGCAAGCCTGCAAAAAACGGGTGATTGTAAGTTCTCAAATTCCGGCATGGTTCACCAGCAATGGACTTCCATTTTTCCACCGGAGTCTCAAACTCCCACATTTCAATAAAATGTTCATAGCATACTACAAGTCGGCGGCTGTCCATCATAACCACATGCTGAATTTTGTGATCAGATTTTTTCATACCGAGATAATCCACCTTTACTTTATTGCCAGAAGATACAAGAACACGGAAAGCTGAAACTGCCCCGGCGTAAAAATAGTCAGCAGGCTTCAAGGATTCAAAAGGAGGGAGTTTTTTTAACCTATCCGGATCTGCATAACGTTGAGTAAGAAAATTAAGGGAACATCGAGAATAATCGGTAACCCTGCTCGAATGGGTTAAAAAAAGAATAAAATATCTATCATTCATTAGAAAAGCACTTGATTTCCAACCTGTCCGGGTTAAATGTATTCTAAAGTCTGCCATGAAAACTGTCAACTCCCGATATTTCTATAACGTCAGGGCTGTTGAACAAGCTGGATGCGCTTCGTATAATGCTTTTGGAATGGACAATTTAAGAGAAAATATTTACGGGCATAAAAAACGCTTCGAACATATTCTGCAAGAAATCGAGAAATATCGTATTCAGCAAGGAATCTCCAAAAATGAGTTAGAAATACTGGATGTCGGCTGTGGCACAGGTGTAATGTTGACCTTCCCGCTGGGCCATGCAGGCTTTCATGTCACGGGCTTGGACATTGATTCTAAAAGCATCCAAGCGGCACAATCCCTTAGTCCTCCCGAGAATGTGAAGTTCATATGCGGCACACTGGAAGATTTGAAACAACGTTTCCACGTCATTGTGTGCTCTGAAGTGCTGGAACATATTAATGACCCAGAAAACTTTCTTAGAAAAGTTGCCCAGCATCTTCGCAGCGATGGAATTCTCATCCTTACTGTTCCCAACGGTTACGGGGCTTTTGAAATTGAAAAATTTATATACGAAAAATTAGGCGGAAAACCCGCCATCAATATTACGGAAAAAATTATTTATCGCATCCGCCGAATGCTCATACGCACGGGGCTTTATCAGCCTCCTCCCTCCCTGCCGTGCCCGTCCACGCTCAACAAAAGTCCTCATGTACAAAGATTCACATTAAAAAAATTGGTGTCTTTGGCAGAAAAATGTGGACTAAGGGCAATAAATATCAGAGGAAGTACAGTGGTAGGAGGAGCTGTGACCCATTTTTTGATTGGCTGGTCTGAATTTTTCGTAAAAATGAATGCTGTCTTGGGAGATCGGGTACCACTACCTGCAGCGAGTGGGTGGTATGTCACCCTGAAAAAGATCGAGAAGACAGGCCCATAAACTCAATTATCCTTCTCACATGTGCTTGCCAGGTATAATGAGCAAGTGCTTCTTCGCGTGCACTTCTGCCCAGGCGCATACGCATTTCATCATTCTTAATCAGTTTTTCGATGCCATCACAAAGGGCTTGCACGTTCCCCGGTTCCACCAGCAATGCTGTTTCACCCTCACGCAGGATTTCACTTATTTGACCCAAAGCGCTTGCTACAATGGGCCGACCTGCCATCATGTATTCAAATAATTTAGTAGGTGAACCGAAAAATTCGGAACCGTCAGGGTTGGGCACGTGGGGCGAGACGAGCACGTCACAGGCAAGAAGATATACAGGCACATCTTCAGGTGGAATCATTCCTGTAAAAATAGTCAAGTGGACCACTCCTTCGTGTGAGGCGATCTCTTCTGCAAACCGTCTCCGGACACCATCGCCGATAAAGAGAAAACTTACATCAGGAATACGCTTCGATAAGGGCTTAACCGCTTTCGCCAGCACTTCTGCACCGTGCCATGGACCGAATGTGCCCACAAATCCCACCACATAGCGATTCTGTAAACCAAGCTTTTTTCGCAAATTTTCTACTTCCTCCCGCTGGACCTTAATAAAAGGCTCGGGATCTACACCATTTGGGTTTACAAGGACTCGCTCCTTTTTAGCTCCACGATTTAAGAGTTCATCCCGTAATGATCGAGACACCACTACAATATAATCCGCTCCCTGTATAACTATGTTTTCATACCACAATGCAACACTGCTGCCTGAGCGTCCTTCCCCCCATTTCTCCGCAATCCAAACTTCAGAACCGTTGTATTCCAAAACCAACGGGATTCGCCTCAAACGAGCATAAAGCACTCCTGCAATAGCATATATGGAATAACGCTGGTAGAGAAAAGCGGGACGACCGAATTCTCTCTCCAAGTGGATCATATGCATGAAAACACGGAGGTTGAAAAGAATAAGCGCAGGGATACGAAGGTTGGCAAACCAACGGAACGGATTTACAAGCCTGCGGACCGCTTCTTCAGGTTCAATCATAGGATTATCCTCAACCGCTACAAATACACAGCTTATACCGCATCGTCTAAACCCCTTTATCACACCGGCTGTATGGGTTACGGATCCACCGGCTTTAATGCCTTTTTTATAGTTCATTCGAAGATAAAAACACATATCACCACTGGGCGGCATTGGGCGGCGGTGAAGTAACATCCTAGCCGCACAGCCCATAATCAGCGCCACAGGCCAAGCCACAATGCTTGTAAGTAATTCTAAAAACAAATGCGGAATATCCTTCCCGAACAAACGCATCCACGAAATGCGCCTGATGTTTCCCTCCGTATCTATTATCATTCGTTCTGCCGCTGGAGTGACAAGAAGAAGAAGCGCAATCAACACCAGTGGTTGAACCATACTTGTGTCGGAGACGGCAAACAGGCTTTTATGTACGGTCCCCCATTGCCGCCTGCGATTCCTTATGAAACTCGAGATCTCGCGACGAAGACTCGTAACTTCTATTGTATCCACAAGCTCATCACGTAAAAAGCGCTCTCGAACCTCACTGGCAAAGCGGCTTTCGCCCCAGAAGTGGAACAGGAGAGTCTTCCCAAACGACACTACAGTATTGCCTCCTTCCCCTCAATCCACATTTCATACCAGAGCACAAAATTAAGTAGATACCACAACTTAACACCTTTAGTGGTTTCAAGAAATTCTTGGAGGTACTGTCTATCAAAAAACTCAGTGCGGCTGGCGAACTCCAACAACTTTCTCCTTCCCACTTCGCCCAATCGACTCTCAAACCATTCGTACACAGGAACACCGAACCCCTGTTTTTTACGGTATACGATTTCGTGAGGTAAAATATTTTCCACTGCTTTTTTCAAAATGTATTTCAGTTCATCGTTTTTAGTTTTCAAATCTTCGGGAATACCCATTACATATTCCACAAAGCGATGATCAAGAAACGGAACCCGTGCCTCAAGAGATACCGCCATACTCATTTTATCTACGCGCATCAAAAGCAGTTCCGGGAGTCTGAAATTCAAATCGAGATACGTCATCCACAGCAATGGATCTTTCTTCACGCTTCTTGTCCGGCAGAATCTCCTGTAAAATGGCTCTATTGCATCAAAGGACGAAATTTCTCCCAGTTCATCCTTTACATCGGTGGATAAAAGATTGCGTTTTTCTGCTTCATAAAAGGCCTCAGCGCCTCCCCAGAAGACAGGTTGTCCCTCTGTGTTGCGACGCAAAAATTCATAGTAGCCAGAACTTCCTTTACCCAGCATCCGTATTGCACTCAGCAACACACGTTTGAAAAGCCGGGGCACAGGCAAATTACCCCAGCGCTGAAGCTGAAGCAAAATTTTCCAGCCGGGATAACCCCAGAAAAGCTCGTCGCTCCCCTCTCCAACCTGGCACACAATCACCCCGTTGTCTCGGGCAAGCTTTGACACGTAGTAAACAGGCACACACACAGGGTCACCGATGGGTTCGTCCTGGTGGTAAACGAGCGACGAGAGAAAGGAAATGAGGTCGTCTTCACCTATGACAATCTCATGGTGTCGTGCACCGATCATTTGTGCCACCCGCCGCGCGTATTCGAATTCGTTGGCGTACGTTTTGTAGTCTCCCCTGTAACCTATGGAAAATGTACATACCGGTTCTCCACGAGAATGCTTTGAAAAGAGCACCGCGTTTGTACTTGAATCTATTCCTCCTGAAAGAAACACACCAACAGGCACATCACTCACCATGCGATAGCGCACAGCCTCTTCAAGCCGTGCCAGCAGTTCTGCAGAAATATCTTCCTCACTACCGGAAATACTTTCCGCGTTCTCAATTGGGTCCCAGTATCTATGTTCTTGAACGTTACCTCTTTCATCCACCTTGAGCCATGTAGCTGGCGGCAGTTTGTATATACCTTTGAATAATGTTTTAGGAGCCGGAGACGTAAGGAAAGACATATAATGATAGAAGGCTTCAATATCCACCGCCCTTTCTACCCGGGGGTGCTGCAACAATGCCTTTATCTCACTGGCGAAAAGAATGCTTGAAGAACTGAGGGTGTAATATAAAGGCTTAATCCCTATTCGATCCCTCACAAGGTAAAGTTCCCTTTTTCTTGCGTCCCACAATGCAAATGCGAACATCCCTCTGAACCTGTGGATACACTCAATCCCCCATTCCCGATACGCGTAAAGGATAACTTCTGTATCCGAACGGGTGCGAAAATGGTGCATGTCCTTGAGCTCATCTCTCAATTCTGCAAAATTGTAAATTTCGCCGTTGTAAACCACCCATATCTCACCGGAATCATCACTCATGGGCTGTGAAGCTGCCTCGCTCAGGTCAATGATGGAAAGCCTCCTGTGCCCGAGACCCACCGACCCGTCATCAGCAATCCAGGTACCGCCCGCGTCTGGACCACGGTGGGTCATTACATTGATCATGCGCTCGATCAGAAGCCTGTCCACCTCCTTCTTCTTGCCGAAACAAAAGCATCCTGCAATTCCACACATAAAAGAATCCTCCAGCTGCGTTCTTTTGAGTATTATACCCTCACAAATTTTATTCTTTCGCTACAAAACAAACATGCATCGTTCAAATTTACAAATTTTTACAATTCATTACCTGTTTGAATCAAAAGGTGTAAACCCTGTTAACTTCTAAATGGATCTGGAGCATGGCGTGTCTTGAAAAAATTTTCATCCGCTGATAGTGTAACTCTCCATGCCTGCAGAAGAACCCAAAAAAGCTTCAAGAACGCGGCAAGAAAAGTATGGGGCACACACCGGCATGATTCACTCGCTCCTTCTCTCAAGCCGGGGCACGAAGGAATTTTTCGAGGCAGTATTGCAGAAAAGGTCGCAAACAGAACTTAACTGGTTATTTGGAATCATCGACTTCAACTCGTTTTCAGGAAAACGAGTTCTTGAAGTAGGTTTTGGGGCAGGATATGATGCCTATGCTTTCTGCAAGCATGGTGCTCATTATTTCGGCGTGGACATCGCCTTTGAAAACGCCATCAGGTGTATAAAACACTTGTCTTACTACAACTTAACCCCTCAGGTGATCCAGGGAGATGCTGAAAACATCCCGTTTAAAAACTCAACGTTTGATTATTACTTCAGCTTTGGTGTCCTGCATCACACGCCGGATTTCGAAAAGGCCCTGCATGAAGCAGCAAGGGTTCTGAAACCAGGTGCGGGTGGTGTAATTATCGTTTACAACAGGAATTCCATAATTTACTGGATTAACATCTTTCTGTTGAAATACCTGTTACGAGGCAAATTTTTAAGATCGAGCCTGTCCGATGTGCTGAGTGAAATAGAATACACCCACAGCGAATGCAGGCCCCTGGTCAGGGTATATACCAAACGGCAGTTGAGAAAAACATTCGAAAAAACGGAATCAAATATTACGTCTATGAAAGTGAGAAAGTTACTTAAAGAAGATCTGCCCAGACTAAAAGAATTGGGCACTCTTTTCTATAACCTTATTCCTGAAAAAATCTTTTATTTAATCAGCAGACATGTTGGATGGTATATCATTGTGGAATTTTGCAAAAAATAAGTGCATTTAGCTCAAGAGGCAAATAACATGAAATAAATTTGAACTTCAAACGAGTACAATCAGCCTCATGCATTAAGTAGCACACAATGTTGTTTTGATTTACAATTTCATCATCATGTTTCAGGAGGCGCAATGAACATTCCCAGACCCAGCATCATCATCGTAGGAGCCGGTCAAACAGGACGCGATCTGGCCAACAAACTTGTTCCCGACTGGGACGTGGTTGTGGTGGATGTGGAAGAAACCAAGTTGAAGCTTCTCCCGGAGTCGAAACACATTACCCGCGTGAAGGGAGACGCCACCAGCCGGCTGGTTTTGAAAAAACTCGAGTTGACAACCGCATCTTACTTCATCATTGCTACAGGGCGAGACGACGTCAATCTTGAAGTGGCACGTCTTGCACTGGAGCGCGGTACCAGGCGTATTATTGCTGTAAGCATCGATGTCAAGCGTAACGACGAGTATCTCAAGCTGGGAGTAGAAGTCGTTAACAGGGCACATGCAGTGGTAGGAATACTTTTTTCCAAAATCGAAAAAGGCAAAGTCGTCGCTTCGGGAATTGGTCTCGGCAAGGGAGAAATCATCGAAGTAACCGTTCTGCCCGGGTCAGTCGTTGTTGGCAAACGTCTGTCCGAACTCCGACCCAAGGCATGGCTGGTAGGAGCAGTTTATCGAAGAGACGAATTCATTGTCCCTCACGGCGACACGAAGATACAGGTGGGTGATAGGATTCTCCTCATCGGAAACCCCGATATCATCAAAGTCATTGCCGAACTTTTACGTACAGGCTCACCGGAATTCCCGCTCCAATATGGGGCGAGATTACTCACATACATGCCATCGTATGCCCCGGAGGTTTCTAAGGAGGAGCTGGAATATCTTTTAAAAAACACACGCGCTTATGAAGCGAGAATCGCCGGTTCCAACACCCGTGCTTGCTGGAAACTGGAATCAGATCTGAAAAATGCGGGATTAAAAATCTCCTACGATCCTCAGATTAAATTCCAGGAAAATCCCCAAGACGTTCTTGATAAAGAAGATGTGGGTCTTGTGATAATGCCTCCTTTTTCCCTGAGCATACTTGAAATTATCGGTTTGAAAAAAGGTTGGGCGTCCAGGATATTCGATCGCGTAAACATTCCGGTCCTCATTGCAAGAGGGACTCATCCTTACGAAAAAATCACACTGTTTGCCACAAGTCGAGAAACCCTGAGAAGAGAAGCTGAACTGGCCATAGATCTAGCCCGGCTTTTGGGAAGTCAGTTAACAATTGCTACGGTTGTACCTCCAGAGTTCAGCGTTGACAGAGAAGTAAAGGTAGAGTCAGAGCACATTCTTTCTGAGGCCCTGCAAATCGCCCTCATGTACGGTATCAAGATACAGGAAGTATGCCTCGAGGGTAATCCGATTGAAGAGATGGAACAATTTTCCGAAACTCAAAATCTTATCATCATAGGGCACAAGAGGGGGGTGTGGAACCACGTCTTTAAACCGGATGTAAGCCTCCACGTGGCGTCAAGGTCTCACTGTTCCTGCATTATTGTTCCTCACGAGGGCTGAGTTTGAACCATTCCGAGGCCCTACCCCTGATCGCAACCGCGGTGGGAGCATTTATTACACCGCTCATATCAAACAGGTTAGGACTGCCAGCACCTGTAGGAGAAATGATTTACGGTGTAATTCTCGGACAATTCATATGGTTCACCGAAGGAACCCTGCTGAAATTTTTGGCCGAAATAGGCTTTTTAATCCTCCTTTTTATCGCAGGATCAGAAGTACAGATGGAAATAATAGAGAAACCCCTATGGCCGGTAATTTTCAGCCCTTTTGTGGCCGTGGGCATCCCGTTCATGCTTGTTTCACTGTTCAACATATCCCTATTTGTAGCACTTTCTGCAGCAGCAATTTCCGTGGGCATGGTTCACGTGTTCACGCGGAGCATGCAACAGCATCCTGATCCTCATTTTCCCCATCTCATGGTATGGGCCTCTATCGGGGAAGTGCTCACACTTCTTCTCCTGGCGATCATACCCCATCTGATGATGAATCAGCCGGCGCTGGTTTCGCTAAAAAAAATCCTGGAAATTGCCGGTGTATTCCTTGGAGCATATTTGTTTTTTATAGGTATCAAAACATACACCTGGTGGTTCCCTCACGATATATCACGCATGCTTTCTGAAGCAGACCCTTCAGAGCTGGGTATACGCGCAGCATTCGCTGCCACGTTCGTTATGGCGGGGTTGTGTCTGCTTCTTGAAATAGAACCAATCATCGGTGCATTTCTCACAGGCATGATTTTTTCGCTGGTATTCAAAAAGCGCGAAATACTCACCTACAAAATCAACGCCATGGCCAACGGTTTTTTCATCCCCATATTTTTCATCCACGTGGGCGCTTCATTTAACATTGCCCACGTTTTCAAGGTGCGGGAATCGATACTACTCCTGGTATTACTCTTCTTCATATCCTTTGTGGCGAAACTGATCGCAATGCTCTCTTTTACGGCACTTCGAATGCGCCTGAGAAAAATTGTATCTTATGTGTTTGTTGTCTCAGCTCCTTTGAGCCTCATTGTAGCGATAGCCAGTGTGGGAGCAGAAAAAGGCCTTGTCAATGAAACAGAAGCTTCTATTCTTATCGCGTATGCTCTTATCAGTGCCGTAGTGTTTCCTGCTGCCGGCAAAACGCTCATGAAAAATTCAAAAGAAGAGTAGTTCAGGCTTTCACCCAACAACGTGTATCACTCTACTTCCAGCTGGGCCACAAGAGAGACCACGAGTTCTTCTACCTTATCACGGGTGCGCCTGTAAGCTTCTATATCTCTCTCAAAAGGGTCTGGTACAGGCCTTGTGATTATCTTTTTACCTGGTAAATTGTGCAAGTTGATATTGTTGTCAAGAAACACGATCAGATCGAACGGAGCCTCATGAAGAACCTCGTCAATGTGTTTGGGACGCTGTGAAGAGACATCTATCCCTTTTTCAGCCATAACCTTAACGGTTTTGGAAGTTACTCGATTAAGGGGCATAATTCCGGCACTGAAAACCTCTATTTTCCCTTCGCCGTACTTGCGAGCAAAACCTTCCGCCATCTGACTTCTACAGGCATTTCCAATGCACACGAACAGCAACTTCAACATTTCTGTCTCTCCTTAGAAGAATGTACCAATTGAAAATTCAAACACCACAGACCGCTCCCCGGGTTTCTTCTTGATGGGAAATCCCCACTCGAACCGGAAGGGAGCAATGGGAGTAAACCAGCGGAACCCAACACCCCAGCCCATCCTCATCCTGGTAAGGTCAAGTGGTTCATCTTCAGCATAAGCTCGACCTGCATCAAAAAAAATAACACCTTTTATCCCGGCCTGCTCGAAAATAGGGAACAGCAGTTCTGTATTAATAATAAAGGCCTTGTTGCCTCCGTAAACAACGTCACGGGTATAGGAATAGGGTTCATCAGAAAGCTCAAGAACTCTGGTGGTGGGACTGAGTGAATTATAGTCGTATCCTCGCACAGTATAAATGCCTCCCACGAAAAAGCGTTCGGAAAATGGCATGCGTCCCCCGTTGAGCTCATAACCGGCTCTCAATTTGGCACCGAGCATAAACACGAGTTTCCACACTGGATTAAAGTACATCTGATGCCCCACAGTCGTTTTTACAAAATCAAAATCACCGCCAAGGTATGTTCCTGCAAAGTGGTAGAGATAATCGTGTACTGACCTTTTTTGGGGTCAAAGGGATGGTCCCTTGTATCACGGACCAACTCGAGCGACATACTGCTCGTCCATCCACCCTCAAAAAGCGAGGAAAGACCGCTTCCGCTGATGTCAGTAATCCCCACTTTCTCCAGCTTGTAAGAGATGTAAAAACGTGTGAAATCCGTGATAAGGCGCCCCACGCGAATGACACCGCCGTACGCACGCCTGGTAAAATCAATGTAATTCTGGTCCTGTGCGTACATGTCCAGTCCAAAAGACCAATCCGTGTCCAGAAAGTAATTATCCAGAAAAGAAAGGGCGGCATTTTTGCGTCGTGAAGATATCTCAAAATTCATTCTTACACGCTGGCCGTATCCCATGAAATTCCCAAAAGATGCCTGAAAGGTGCCGATGAAACTTTCGAAAGAACTGAAACCAACTCCTGCTGTCAGTGTACCTGTGCGTCCTTCTTTAACATCCACAACCAGATTCATCCGCCGTTCACCCTGGGGTCTCGTCTTGATTTTCACCTCTTCAAAAAAACCTGTAGCCATGAGCCTCTGGCGCGAAAACGCTAGCAAACTCGCATTGTAAAGGTCACCCTCTCCCAGCCTTATCTCTCTGCGAATAACTTTATCACGTGTTTTTGTGTTGCCGGTGATATCAATTCGATTGATGTAAACAAGTTCACCTGTCTCAATGCGAAAGGTGATATCCACTGTCTTGTTTACGTCGTCAGGACGTATAATTGGCTCCACATTACAATACGCATATCCAATATCTTCATACTTGCGCGTGAGGGTCAGTATATCCATTCCCACTTTGGAACGGCTGAACGGTTCACCTTCCTTTGTCTTCAATGATTTAATAATTTCAGACCGGCTGAAAATCACATTGTTTTCAACGTCTATTTTTCCAATATAATATTTATCTCCTTCTTCCACAGGAATGGAAATGTAAATATACTTTTTATCACGGGAGACCTCTACAACAGGCTGGCCCACGGACACACGCAAAAAACCTTTGTCCATATAATAAAACCGAATACGATCCAGATCTTCAGACAGCTTGTCCACTTCGTATTTTCCCGAGCGGGTGAGAAAGGAAAGAGGCCACCATTCCCTCGTCTGCATAATTCTTTTTATCTCCTCATCAGGAATCTGAACATTCCCGGATATAAATATTCGCTTTACACGCACAGGGCTTCCTTCTTTTACGTCGTAAATCACTTCCACGGCATTCTTACCACTATCCTTAACCACAGGGTTCACTTCTGCCAGGAAATATCCCTTCTCCTCGTATGCCCGCCGAATAGTCTTTACATCTTTATCAAGGCGTGACTTGTCGAAGAAACGTCCTTTCTTCAGCTGTAAATCTTTTTCTATATCTTCCTTTTTGACCTTCTTCATGCCCCGAAATTTCACATCCCTCACGTATTTCTTCTCTTTCAACCGATAAATAAGAACTACGCCTCCTGTGACAGGTTTCGTATACACGCGTATGTTTTCAAAATATCCCAGATTGTAAAGGGACTTTATATCATTACGCACAGCATCTTTATCGAGAATGTCCCCTTCTCTTATAGATATGTACTCTCTTACGAGTTCAGAAGAAATTCGATAAAGTCCTTCTATGATGATCTCTTCGACTTTCTGTTTCGAAACATCAGCAGCATGGGACGCTACAGAGAACAACACCAGTACCATCAGGATTAATCCTCGGAAAAACTTCAGCACGGTTGCTATCCTGCAGAGTGTTCCATCTTATAAAGAAGTCCGTTTTCCATTTTAAACGTTTTACCCGCTTTAAGCGCCAGGGCTTCATTGTGTGTTACCACGAGTAACGATGCCCTGTATTCCCTTACGGCTCGGAGAAAAAGGTCGAATACCAGTTTCTGCGTTTCTGTGTCCAGATTACCTGTGGGCTCGTCCGCGAGCACAAGAGCAGGATTGTTCACCAGAGCTCTGGCTATAGCCACGCGCTGCTGTTCGCCTCCCGATAGTTCGCCTGGCTTGTGTTCCAGTCTCTCTCCCAGCCCAAGATATTCCAGAAGTTCACCTGCGCGTACAAAAGCCTCCTTACGGGAAACGCCGGCAATAAGTGCAGGCATGGCCACATTCTCCAACGCTGTAAATTCAGGCATAAGGTAGTGAAACTGAAAAACGAAACCGATGTGACGATTCCGAAATTCATCGAGTTCACACTCGTTCATAGCAGTGATATCCTCTCCCCTGAAAAGAATCCTTCCCCGAGTGGGACGATCGATGGCACCAACAATCTGAAGTAATGTGGTCTTACCCACGCCTGAGACGCCCACGATACTGACCGTCTCCCCTTCTTCCATGGAGAAATCAATCCCTTTCAGTACCTTTAACGTTCGGTTCCTTATGCAAAATTCTTTTTCCAATCCTATAACCTTTAACAAGCTCAAAGGGAAACCTCCTGTTGAAGGTTGCCCGTTGAAGTTACATCCAACTGGCTCGAAATTCAAGGCTACATGTTACCAATCTCACCTTGACCAGGCTACACCACCTTTTTACAATGAGAGCATGACTCACGACCACAAGGATGAAGTTTTTCCAGCCCAAAGACGTGCACTCATTATTGCACTTGTGATCAATTTTCTGTTTCTCGTTGTTGAGTTCGTAGGGGGACTGCTTACCAATTCCATGGCACTCATTGCAGATGCAGGGCACATGCTTACAGACGTGATGGCACTGGGTGTAGCACTGTTTGCCCTCAATATTTCCAGGAAGCCGCCCACGCTTCAGAAAACATACGGGTTCAGGCGTGCAGAGATCATCGCCGCATTTATTAACGGACTTACACTGTGGTTGATTGTTCTCGTCATCATATACGAGTCGTTTGAACGATTTTTGCACCCACCTGATGTAAAAACCACCGAAATGCTCATCATCGCCATACTCGGGCTTGCTGCCAATGTAGGGAGTTCAATAGCCGTGTTGCGCCATGCACACGAAAATCTCAACATCAAAGGCGCATTCCTGCACCTCGTGGCAGACGCGCTGGGATCAGTAGGAGTTATCGCTGGTGCAATAATTATTTTGCTTACAGGCTGGATGGTGGTTGATCCTATCATCAGCGTACTTATCTGTGTGCTCATTGTGGCAGGGAGCATCGACATTATTAAAGAATCTCTCAACATTCTCATGCAGGGGACACCTCCCGAACTTGATCTCTCGGCACTAAAGGCGGACCTTCAGGAACTTGAAGGTGTCAGGGATGTTCACGACATGCACGCCTGGGCGTTGTCGCGTGGACTTAATGCACTGAGTGCACACGTGGTTGTAGAAAAAGAAGTGAATCATGAAATACTCCTTTCCCAGATTGTAAAGCTGGTCACTAGTAAGTACCCTGTACATCACGTGACGATACAGATGGAAACCACAAACATTCAGCCTCTCATATGCACCGATTGTGGTGCACCTGTCTAATTAAAGATAGGTACTATGCCGATCATCACACTGCTTACTGATTTCGGGCTTCAGGATGAATATGTGGGTGCGATGAAAGGAATTATTCTTTCAATCTCTCCAGAAGCTACAATCGTTGATATTTCCCACATGATTGAACCAGGAGACATACTTCATGCTCAATTTCTCCTTCAAA
>JAJRZV010000020.1 GCA_024275095.1 bacterium
ACTCAAAAAACACCGAACCAAAACACCGCCTTATATTCCGACTGAATTCTGGAAAAGGTGTGCGATGTCCATCATGCCCTTTCTTTTCGCTTTGCCGGCTCTGTGGTGCGCCGTCTTTTTTGGGGAAAGCTGGAAGGAAAAGGCGGGCTCGCGTGGGCTTTTCTGCTGTTCTCATTCTATGTAGGCTTGTCCATCGGGAAAAAGTTAGGATATGCAGGTATATTCCCACCACTCGCCTTCATCCTGCCTTCTCTTATCTCTTTGCCGTTTATCTTCCTGTGGAAAAGGGTGGTATTCCGGTGAAAACTCTTCAGAAGTACATTATCACCCGCTTCGTCCTTGTGCTGGTAGCATGTGAAATAACACTTACAGCTTTGTTTGCAGGAATAGATATTGCCGAGCATATGGAGCTGTTTAGAACATCTTCATTTCAAACAGTGATCAAGTATTACCTCTCTCTTTCCGTTGTAATTATTACTGCGGGAATACCAATAGCAATAGCCGTTGCTGCAGGAATTACTCTAATGGCCATGAAAAAGCGGGGTGAATTGGGAGCTGTATTTACAGCCGCGGTGTCCCCTTCCATGGTTGTAGAAGCCTTCAAACGCGCAAGTTACGTGATTATTCTGTTAACACTTCTTTCTTTCGAGGTTCTGGTACCCCCGGCAATGAGCCTCGTCACCTCTCTCATTGCTCGGGAAAATCCTCTGAAAATTCAGGAAGGTGCACCTGTTGCCATTTTCACAGGGAATACACTCCTATTCTCCACAAGTGTTCAGTACGAAAAGGCAATATTGAAAGACGTCATTGTCATTGAAGGATTCTTTGATCCCATTCCTGAAAACCTCTATGTTTCGCCTCAAGGGTTGCTCGAAGGAGGAACCATCATTCTCCACGATGTGTACAATTTCAGTACCTCTACAACCTCAACCACTCGAGTAATTCAGGCAGAAGTGCACGATCCACTTGCCGGTAAAAGCGGGGTGCTTGCAGCGCTTACACATTCGACTTATGAATTAGCCAACCTCATGAGTGCATATACACCAAAGGACATACTGTTCAGCCGTTATACCGCATTCATCATGTTTCGCCTGATTTTTCTCATTTTAATTCTGGTGATATGCACAGGGGCAGTGAAAATAAGCATACGCTCCCCGATTTTTGATACCCTGGATATCAGTGCATGTACCATTTCTCTTCTCATATTCATGGTCATAGGTATATGTACAGCAGCTTTACCCTTCATATTTCTTTCAGCGCGACCTGGTATCCGAATTACAGGATATGTGTTGTCATTCACGATACTCTTTTCTCTACCCGCAATCGCTTCGCTCCTCTATCATCTGGTATCTGGTACATCACAGGTAATCTCCGGAAGAATCCCTTATCCTTCTCCAAGAAGCTAAAGCTCCTCAGCAGCTCCTGAGTCACTTTCAGCACGAAACCGAACTGTGGTAATATTCTCAATCATTTCCGCGCGAGGTAAAAAATGAAAGCTCTGGTTCTCAGTGGGGGCAAGGGCACGCGATTGAGACCCATCACGCACACCTATGCGAAGCAGCTTGTGCCGGTGGCTAACAAACCCATTCTCTTTTACGTGCTTGAAAACATTGCAAAACTAAACATCAAAGACGTTGGAATAATCGTCGGCGACACAGGAGAAGAAGTCAAAGCAGCGGTCGGTGACGGCAGCAGGTGGCACATTTCTGTTACATATATTTACCAAGACCAACCCCTGGGGCTGGCTCACGCAGTTAAGGTGGCACAACGCTTTCTCCAGGATGAACCGTTTCTCATGTACCTGGGAGATAACATTCTGCTCGAAGACCTCTCCCCGCTGGTACAGAAATTCAACAACTCGTCTCCCAATGCGATCATATTACTCACAGAGGTTGCCAACCCAAGCGAATTCGGTGTCGCCACTCTTAACGAGAAAGGAGAGGTCATTAAACTGGTGGAGAAGCCTCGCGAACCCGAAAGCAACCTTGCACTGGTTGGAGTGTATCTTTTCGACAGGCACGTACACAAAGCCATCGAGCATCTGAAGCCGTCCTGGAGAGGGGAGTTAGAAATCACCGATGCCATTCAATGGCTCATTGACAACAACTTCCGTGTGGAATCACATATTGTCTCGGGATGGTGGAAGGACACCGGTAAGGTAGAAGACCTGCTCGAAGCCAATCGGATTATTCTCGATACCCAGACAGACTGCATAAAAGGTGAACTTCACAACAGCACTGCTGAATTCAAAGTCGTTATTGAAAAAGACGCTGTAGTTAAAGGCAGCAAAATTCGTGGACCGGCCATTATCGGAAAAGGCGCACGCATTGTGGATTCCTACATAGGGCCTTTCACTTCTGTTGCCCCGGGAGTTGAAATCGTCAATTCTGAAATTGAACACAGCATCATTATGGAAGGGTCACGCATTGTGAATGCAGGGCGTATTATAGACAGCCTCATCGGTCGCGAGGTGATTATTCAACGATCACAAAACCATCCACGGGCTCACAGGTTTATTGTAGGCGATCGCAGTGACATAGAACTTCTGTAGGAGGAGCATATGGAACTTATCCACGGAGTAAAGGTCAAAAAACTCAGGGTTATTCCTGATGAACGCGGACGACTTATGGAAATGCTCCGTGCAGATGACGACTTTTTCATCAAATTCGGACAGGTGTACATGACAACGGTTTACCCGGGAGTGGTAAAAGCCTGGCATTATCACCGAATTCAGTACGATAACTTTTGCGTTGTAAAAGGCATGGTCAAGCTCGCCCTTTATGACGACCGTGAAGGGTCTCCTACCCGTGGAAAAGTAAATGAATTCTTTATGGGAGAGTACAACCCCATCCTCGTCCACATTCCTCCACTGGTGTATCACGGTTTTAAAGGAATTGGAATAAAAGAAGCGATTGTTATCAACATCCCCACTGAACCGTACAACAGAGAGACCCCCGATGAATACCGCATTGATCCTCACGACAACGAAATTCCATACGACTGGGCCAGACGAGACTACTGATGGCTGAAAAAACTTTTCTGGTTACAGGTGGAGCGGGATTTATAGGGTCTAACCTCGTGCATTTTCTCCATCGTGAAATAAACGATGCGACCGTAATCAATCTTGATGCTCTTACTTACGCGGGCAACTTGGAAAACCTGCAAGGTCTGGAGAATTCTTCGAGATACCACTTCATCCGGGGAAATATATGTGATGGTGATACTGTCAAAAAAATTCTTGAAGAGTGGAAACCAGGCGTCATATTTCATCTTGCAGCAGAATCCCATGTGGACAGAAGCATCCTTGACCCGTCTCCGTTTATACGAACGAACGTAGAGGGCACACAGGTATTACTTCATGCCGTGTTGGAAATTATTCCGGAGGCACGGTTTGTATACGTCTCAACCGATGAAGTATACGGCGATGCTGAACCAGAGGAATTTTTTACCGAGACAAGTCCCCTCAAACCATCAAGTCCTTACTCTGCATCCAAGGCAGCGGGAGACATGCTGGTGAGTGCATACGTAAGAACGTATGGATTAAATGCAATAACCGTACGGCCCTCCAATAACTACGGTCCATACCAGTTCCCCGAAAAGCTTATACCACTTGTTATTACCAGTGCTCTTGAAGAAAAACCCATACCTGTTTACGGAGATGGCAAGCAGGAAAGAGACTGGATTTACGTTGAGGACACGTGTCGCGGCATCTACGCCGCTGCAATGAAGGGAAATCAGGGTGAAGCATATAATATCGGCAGCGGGCGACCTCGGCACAATCTTGAAGTCGTACAAACCATTCTTGATATTCTTGAAAAACCACACTCCCTCATTACTCATGTGAAGGATCGTCCAGGACACGACAGGCGCTACGCCATGCGCATAGACAAGGCACGACAGGCTTTGAACTGGGAGCCTCTTACTTCTTTCCAGGAGGGGCTCAGGCAAACAGTGAACTGGTATTTGAACAACCGTGATTGGTGGATACGTATTAAAAGTGGAGAGTATCAGGAATACTATGAAAAACAATACGGGCACCGGCTGAGATAACACCCGGCAGATTGAAACTCAACGTCAAGAACATCATACTGGCTCCCCTTCAAGCGGCCAGAAAATCACCTGTCGTTGTTGCATTTCTGGCTCTGGTTCTGGTTATGCACGTTTACTTTTACACAGCCAATGGGATTAAACCCGTGGAACAGGCCATGCTCTCCGACACGGCGCTCCTGGTCGGTCTTTCCTTTCTCATATCCGCCTTCGGTAGACTCGCCGGTACAGTCACAGCCTTAGCCACCGGCTCGCTCATAACTATTGTGATACTGACGAATACGGTCTACTATCGATTTTTCCACCGTTTTCCGCCTCCGGGAGCCGTCAAGCTCCTGCCAATGCTGAAACAAGCGGGGGACGCGCTGGCGCGAGGGGTCCGTCCTTACGAGTGGATAATCCCGGCGCTACCTCTGGCCATTCTGGTGGCCTACTTTGTCTTCCCCAGAAACTCCCTGCAGGGGTCCCCGCATTCGAGGTTTAAAAAGATTTCAATTTCAGCGCTGTTACTGGTTGTGTGGAGTACACTCGTACTTTCGACATCCCACGCAATATACAAAAAACAGTGGTTCGCCGGAGACGACCTCTGGATCGCCCGCAAAACAGGACCCGAGGGCTTTCACTTGTACCAGCTATACCAACACATCAGGACCCGACCTCGACCAGTGCTCCCTGAAGAAAAGGAGTTCATACAAACGGAACTCGAAAGAAAAGCCTCTCTCCCGGCACACCCACGCTTTGCTGCATTGAAGGGTATATGTCGCAAATGCAACATCATCATTGTTCTTGTGGAATCATTGCATAGCAATGTAATTCAGGCAAAAGTCAACTCTCAAGAAGTAACCCCTTTCCTAAATCTTATGGCGGAAGAAAGCTTTTATTTTCCCTGGATTTTCTCTGTACTCGGTCCGGGCAATACTTCCGATGCAGAATTCAGCCTTAATACAGGGCTGTATCCCCTTGCAAACGAGGCTGTTTATATCAGTTACCATCGCCGAAAGTTCAATGCTCTGCCCCGCTTTCTCAAAACTATCGGATACTTTACTGCTGTCTTTCACGCGTTTGACCCTGCATTCTGGAACCGCATGCGTATATACCCCCAACTTGGCTTCCAGAAATTCTTTTCTGTCAAGGACCTCAAAACTGCACCGGAAGACGTAATAGGATGGGGGTTGGGCGACAGACCCTTTCTGGAACAGGTGGTGCAGCACCTCAAAACACTGCCCCAGCCTTTCTACACCATGCTCATAACGCTTTCCTCACACGTCCCATATCGAATTCCACGACCCCTTCAAGGCATTAATATTCCCCCTGAAATTCAGGACCCGACGGCGAGTTATCTCCAGGCGATACACTATACAGACAGGGCACTTGCCCGCTTTGTGAGCCTCCTCAAAGTCAATGGACTTTACCATAAAACTCTGCTCGTTATCGTCGGTGACCACGGACCACTTCTCGTAAGTCCCGAAGCTCTGAAGAAACTGAAAAATAAAGGCACAGCACCAGATTCTTTTTCTTTCTTTCATGTGCCGCTCTTCATTCATGTTCCCACCGCGTCCAACCCGGAACGCATCACCCGTGTGGGAAGCCTCAAAGACATTCCGTCCACCCTGCTATTTCTTCTGGGTGAAGAAAAGAAATTCCTGTCTCTTGGAGAAAATCTCTTCTCACAAAGTGAAGGATTCGTGCCGTTTCGGAGATATGTAAAATCCGGGAGCTGGCTGTCAAACAAAAAATATTTCACGGGGGGCAAATGTCATTCGTTTCCAGGGGGCGAATCCCTTGCTCCTGGAGAATGCGAAGAGGGGATCAAACGTGCCCACCAGGAGTTAAACATTTCGGATGCTATTATTCTGAAAGATATTACCTTTTATCCAGAACCAAATCCCAAATAAAAAATTACGGGCAACTATTTGAGCACCATGTCAAATAAAAAGCGTGAGGGACGAAGCACCTGATAACCCCGACGTGAGGGGAAACTAAGTATCACTCTCTGAAGTGCTCTCGTCAGGGCAACGAAAAGAAGCCGCCGCTCTTCCTCCATATCCCTCTGACTGATGGAGCTACTTTCCAAGGGAAAGATTCCTTCCGCAAGTCCTGTAATAAATACCACAGGGAACTCCAGCCCTTTCGACGAATGGACAGTCATCAACCGCACTGCATTGGTATTCCATCGGGCGAGTTCCAGGTCTTCCATGAGTCCTATATGGTCAATGAATTCCTGAATGGTCCCTTTAAATTCTCTTCCTGCTCTGAGAAGCTCTTCCAGGTTTTCGACCTGTCCCGCAGCCTGAGCTGAACCGCGTCGTTTCAACTTCTTCAGACACCCCGTATCCTCGAGAAGCACCTGCAATACATCTCCTGGAGCAAACTGATGTGGAGAACGCATGATTTCGGCTCCATACTCTATGAAACGCCTGTACCTGGGTGGTGCATTCTGCTTCATATCATCCGGGAATTCGAACTCGCTGAGTCCCTGAATAACGCGTCTTGAACCTGTCAACCATGCCAACCCTTTCAGATACTCTTCCACATTACCTGAGACAAGTGCTCTCAAAATGCCGACGACTCGTGTAACCTCCTCCCTCTCGTAAAATGCTGTCATGCCCACAAGCGTATACGGAACACCTGAACGGCTGAATGCTTCCTCAAAATTTCGAGAATAAAAATGAGAGCGAAACAGAACGCATACACCCGAATAACTCACATCACCAGAGCGTACAAGTTCATGAATGCGTCGTGCAACGAACTCCGCCTCCTCTGTATCTGAAGAGGCTCGAAAGAGTTCCACCTCACCTTCATTTTTTGCAGCTGTAGCCACCAGCCCGGCCTGTTCGTGGCGACTCATAAGATTTTGAGCCACCTGAAGAACCTTCGCCGGGAGGCGAAAACTCGTCTGAAGAGAAAACTCCACAACCCCGGGAAAATCCTCAACGACCCGGTCCATAAACTGTGTACTTGCACCCCGCCATGAATAAATATGCTGGTACGGGTCCCCGGTGATAAAAAGACAGGCATCCTCTGCGGTCAGGAGCTTAATCAGTTCATATTGACTACATGTAAAATCCTGTATCTCGTCAACAAATACAGCCTTGAAATTGGCACGCAGTTCTTCCGCCACCTCAGGATGACGATGCATAATCCTACAGGGGAAGTAAAGAAGGTCCTCGTAAGTCAGCAAGCCTTCGGTTGCCAGACGATTCATCATGTGGAAAAT
Source organism: bacterium (assembly GCA_024275095.1). Classification (GTDB taxonomy): domain Bacteria; phylum JAJRZV01; class JAJRZV01; order JAJRZV01; family JAJRZV01; genus JAJRZV01. The sequence goes on from JAJRZV010000020.1 coordinate 7,265, forward strand.
CCTCGCAACATTCATGCGATAGTCACTGCCCAGGCTCCATCTATTCACTTCATCTGCCCGCATCAACCGTGTTTTTAATTTCTCTGCTTCTCTTACGAGTCGCTTGAGTCTTTTACCTTTTTGCTTGATGTCCAGCTTTTTCAAATACTCATCATCTAAAGGCGTAACTTCAAAATCTTCCGGTATGCCGACCAGCCAGCCGTATTTTCTGAGGATTCTCAAACCGATACCGTGAACAGTATCAATGAGCATTTCGTGAACTTCACGCCGCAGTATTTTCTCCACGCGTTCCTTTACATCAGCTGCGGCCTTGCGCGTAAACGTGGCTACCAGCATGGAAGAAGGTTCGAGTTCCTTCTTTTCAACGAGATAACATATCCGATGCACCAGGCAGGTCGTCTTTCCCGAGCCGGCACAACCCTTTAAAAGTATCCGGCGATGCTCACACTCCACCACACGTCTCTGGCCCTCGGTCAATTGCAAGCCTTCTTCCTTTACGGAAGTTTCCACAAGGACAGCCTTTCTCACTCGATGGGCACTTATAGCTCCGACATCTACCAGTGCATCTCTAAACTCTTCTGCACTTGCAAATCGCTCCTGAGGATTAACGTGCATGGCCTTTCCCACAACCTGAGCAAGCGACGGAGGAACCGAAGAGTTAATCACAGTAACAGGTGCAGCTCTGCCCTGAAAAATAGCCTTTCTCACCTCTTCCAAGGAATCACCGGTAAAGGGCTGAACTCCTGTGAGCATCTCATAAAGAACCACCCCCAGCGAATAAATATCTGAACGTTCTGTGAATTTACCCGTCCATCCTTCGGGCGGGAGATATACAGGGGTGCCAGCCATAGAGGCGGAGATGGTACCTTTCTTCAGAAATCGTGCAAGACCGAAATCCGTAAGTTTCACCTCACCTTGCGGCCCCAAGAGTATGTTTTCGGGTTTTATATCCCGGTGAACAACCCCCTGTTTGTGAGCATACTCAAGTCCTTCCAGCACACGACAAGCAATTTCTACAGCCTTCTCCACCCCCGGAGGATCTTTATCCATCAGATGCCTGAGAGACCCACCCTCCACATATTCCATCACCATTACCAGGCGACCATCAATAAAGTCGGCATTGTAAAATCTAACAATACACGGGTGGTAAAGACGTGCAAGAACTCGTGCTTCATCTTTAAGCACCTGGACTTCCTTCGGGGAAAGACGCGATACCTTCAGGGCGAATTTTTCTCCAAGAATGGAATCTTCTGCCAGATATACATCTCCAAATGCCCCTCCTCCCAGCCAGCGCAGTATGGAATATTTACCAATTCTGGTGGAAATCAATGAGCTGTCCTGAAAGCCGAGAGGTGTACAGGTTTCCCATCAAGCACCGTAAGCTTCGAAACAAAGGAGCGTCCGAGAACCCTGAATTCCTCACCCTTTGCAACCGAAGGAAATTTTTCCGTCTCTCCCTCGAAAACATCGGATATAAAACGTGTTGCTTTTCTATGAGCTACGGTCCCTCTTTGAGTACTCATGTATAACAATCCCTCAAGCGCGTAGCTCTTCAACAGTTTCTCAAACTCTTTCTTATACAGGGACCTGTCAAAAAAAATGTCCATCCCGATAACGCGTGAACCTGTAGCAACAAGAAACCCGGAATAATTCTTCAATTCACTTCCTTCACTGACAAACTGATCAAGCTCCGCCCGCAGCTCATAAAACGCATCTGAAAGACTCACTGTATTCGAACGCACCCGAAGCGTTGTTAACGTTGAAGAGACGGTACTCCACACACGGCCCTGGTCTGAGTGAAAGGAGCGTCGCGTTCGCAGGTTACGTGTGACACTCGAGCAAAGAATAGCCCTGAGGCTGGGATGGGAACAGCCTGTGGACCCGGAAAAGGTCCCGCGGCCAGACCATCTCCCCTGCTCCACGCAGGACACAGGCACCACAGCTTCGCCCATGGGGTCAAGGATGACACTGGTGTTGAACACGCGGTTCTGCAAAGCACCGTATATCTCCTCGCCCTCAAGAATAAAAAGAAAATCATCCGCTGAATTCCTCACGACAACAGACTCAACACTCGCACGATCGAGCTCTTCCACCTGCACACGCCCTGCTACAAGACCCTCATCGAGAACAATAAACGGCAACACTTTTCTTTCTTCGGCCTGGAGCGGGAAAACGGTCAGGTTTCTCCACAGCAACGGCTCATTCACCTCTGGTTGTGAACAAATATCCCTTAACCTCATCTCGGTTCACCTCCTTGCTTCTCTTCCACTGCAAGTAATTTTACATCATGCGTACGTGCGAATGCCCCAAGGTCATCACCCTCAACATCCATGATTTCAGGCATCTCCCGGGTAAGCACGCCCCTCCTTTTGTGACGGTGCATGTACACCACAACAAAACCTTCAACAGGAAAGGAACGGAGCGAAGCCATAACAGGTACAAGTTCATCTTCAATAACAGAAACACCTGTAAACGGTTCCTCTGATAACGGTACCGGGAACACGCGCGTCTGATATACGCCCTGAACCTGGTCAAGGGGTATGATTAAGTACTCCCCTCGCAGGTCAGCAGGTATTAAAAGACACCGCACGGCCTACTCTAACTCAGCAAAAAGTATACTGCTTCATTCTTGACCACCGCGCCGGCAAGAAATATTTGATTCCGTGCTGTTTTCACCTCATCCGGAAGTTCATGTATCCTGTCAATCTGGAAAATTCCTTTCACCACATCTGCAGGATAAGCTGTAATAGAGCCCTCTCTCATACAGAATATGACAAATCGGCCTGTACGTGTCTCAGAAAGCGGGGTTATCACTTCTTCAGGTACACTTTCTTCCTGACAGTCAACAATACGCTCAACCCTTTCAGCTTCAACAGCATATCCCACACCATCTTTTTCCATGAGCAGGAATACCATCATTACTCTCTTACAGTCTTTTCATTTTCTATCATAGATTTCAATCGAAGGGTACACTCCTGAAAAGGTATGTCCTGACGTTCACCAGTGCGCCTCACCTTCACCTCCACCATTCCCTCACTGGCCTTCCGGCCAACTATCACGTGGAAAGGGAATCCAATAAGGTCTGAGTCCTTGAACTTCACGCCGGGGCGCTCATTGCGGTCATCTATGATCACATCTACCCCTTCACCGGAAAGTGATGAGTACACTTTTTCAGCCACTTCCCGTTGAGCTGGATAGGTTGGATTGAGAAGTATCACGACGGCCTCGAAAGGCGCCAACGGCACGGGCCAGATAATGCCGTCTTTATCATGATTTTGTTCCACAGCAGCAGCCATGGTGCGACCCACTCCTATTCCGTAACACCCCATGATCATGGGTCGAGAGTTGCCTTCTTCATCGAGAAAACAGCATTCCATTGGTTCACTGTATTTTGTGCCCAGCTTAAACGTATGCCCGACCTCTATGCCGCGCTTTTCCATGAGCACACCGTTTTCACACCTGGGACATCTGTCCCCGGAAACAGCAAACGCAATATCGGCCAGCTCTTTTACAGCAAAGTCTCTTCCGGGATTCACGTTGACAAAATGGTGGTCTTCTTCGTTGGCTCCGGTCACCCCGTTCACAACTTCCGCCACAGAATAATCGCACACAATCCGAACTTTACCCTCCATATTCACGGGACCTGCAAAACCGACGGGTGCACCCGTTAAATTCTCAATTTCTTCCGCCGTGGCCAGCTCCACCCGCTCTGCTCCCAGAAAGCGCGTTAGTTTGTTTTCGTTGATCTCCCGCAAACCTGCCGTGACTGCCATGACAAGGCTTCCGCTATCCACCTTGTAAATCAGGGTTTTGAGCAAACGATTCTTGTCAACCTTGAGAAAAGCACTTACCTCTTCCACAGTTCTCTTTCCCGGCGTGTGAACCTTCTCAAGCGGCCTCTGCTCCTCGTGCACGCTCGCATTTTCCCTTCTCCGCTCAGCCCGCTCGCGGTTGGCCGCATAGCCGCACTTCTGACAGTACATGATAAGGTCTTCTCCAGTCTCTGCTATCACCATGAATTCATGGGAAAAATGTCCGCCTATAGCACCCGTTTCTGCTTCCACAGGCTGAAACTCAAGTCCACACCGTTTGAAAATTCTCACATAAGCATCAAACATGCGCCTGTAGCTGTCCTCAAGGCCCTTCTCATCCACATCGAAACTGTACGCATCCTTCATGCTGAACTCCCGCGCCCGCATGAGCCCAAAGCGGGGCCTGATTTCATCACGGAACTTCGGGCCTATCTGGTAAATGATAAGGGGCAAATCCCTGTAAGACCTGACATCCTTGCGTACGAGATCAACAACCACCTCTTCGTGTGTTGGTCCCAGGCAAAACCACCGGTCAGAGCGATCCTTGAAACGCAGAAGTTCTTTGCCGTAAGCATCCCACCGGCCTGTCTCCTTCCACAAATCCGCAGGAATGGTAAGCGGCATACTCACCTCTACGGCACCGGCACGGTTCATCTCCTCGCGGATAATGTTTTCAACCTTTCTGATAGTTCTCAAACCAAGTGGGAGACCATCGTAAATGCCTGAAGCGACTTTACGTATGAAGCCCGCCTTTACAAGGAGCCTGTGCGACGGAACCTCCGCGTCACGGGGGGCTTCTCTCAATGTGGGAATGTAGTAGTGGCTCCAGCGCATGCTCACCTCCTTTATCTAATCTGCATCTGTAATGCTTGTATTTAACAACTGCAAAATATCCCTTCAAGAATATAGAGATCACTCAAAGAGGAAAAATTCGCGTAATCCAGTTGGCCACAAGACCGGCGATGGGCGGAAAGAAAAACGTACTTGCGAGGTGCAGGAGAGTGAACTTTATGCCAAGTATTCCCACCTCAATAGGCAACCGGCTCAATGCACCCAATGCCCATGCTGTAACGTAACTGACCATCGTTCCAATGGCAGCGCCGGAAGCAATAAAACCAGCTGCAATGGGAAACACCACGAACGGGCCGCCGGGTGTGAGAAAACCGGCGATGGTACCCACCAGAACGCCCTTCAGCCCGGATTCCGGCCCCACCCATTGAACTATAATTTCCCGGGGCACGAGCACCTGGACAAGCCCGGAAACAGCCAGCGCGAAAACCAGCAGGGGCAGAATCCGAACAAGCAAGCTCATTCCCATTTTCAGGCCGAGGATGTGCTCTCCCTGACCGCGGAAGTACGCGATAAGAAAAAGCAAACCCGCCACCACCGCCATGAACACTGTAGGAACCAGCACGTTGTTTCCCTGACCTTCTCCGTTCTTCACTGTCCGGTGATTGTACCAGGGTAAAAAACACAAAGCCACACATAACAGATTCACCTCATGGTGTAATCGAACAAATCAGCTTGTTAAGCATTCTTTCCTTCATCCCCTGCAAAACACGCCACTGGTTCCTCAATAAGGAAAACCCCGGTCAAATCAGGACACCGGGGGCATACCAGCCCGATTTTTTTAGACGCTTACGTTTTTTTCTGGCAATTGACAATTTATCTTTCACAAACTCTTTTTTTACCGGAATTTTCAACATTACTTGCTACTCATTAAAATTCTTAAAAAATCTTGACAGGTAGGAACTATAGATGGTAACAATGCAGTCAGTGCACTGGATAGGGGACACGTGGCGGGAGGGACAGCTTACAAAGATGCGTTTATGGGCTTTCAAAACACTCTTTCTTTAATGGAGGGAGGACAAAATGAAAAACCACAAAAAAACCACTTTAATCAAAAGGCACGCGTTATGTTTGGTAGGGATTTGCGCGTTTGTCTATTCATGTGTATTTGGACATTCTTATACAAAATACGAATTTTCCAGCGTTACCGCAGCAAAAATACCGTTCAAAGTAAACAAAATAGTTCAGCTCCCCACCCTGATGATGCTGGACGAATGTGCATACGAGAGCGGGCACATGTACGACCACGTGGTAACCGAAAGCCTGAAAGCTGTCCTTTCAGGGCGTCAGATAGATTTCATTCCTGTACAGGCAGTTTATGAAATTTTCAGCAACGACCTTCGAAACACCGAAGATGCTTACACGTATCTGGCCGGCCTCCAGTACTCTCCTCGAGGAGCACTGTTCCTTTTCAGGAAAATAGCCGAAAACACCAAAGCAGAATACGGGGTGCTACCCATTGTGTATGTATCGACCGCGGAGACATACGTCAGGAAAGAAGCCCGAACATCAACCGGGCAAAGCATGGAACAGGCCCGGGGCCTTTCACTTTACGAATACGTCATTGTCTCGTTCGTCAGGTTAACCGACGGGAAAATACTCTACCAGTACTTATACGGTGATTGCACGGAAGGCGGACTGGGTGGATATGCCGAATGCGCGTTTGACCCTGTAAGCACGAAAAAACTGACCCGGATAGTATCAAACGCAATGGAAGCGTTTATAAACAAAACAAGCCGCTGAGGAGGGGGTCATGGAACGTAAACAATTCACGTTTATACTGCTTTTCATCATAGCAGGTGTTGTCCTGTCAGGCGGTTGCGCTTCAGCATACAGAATGGCCTACGGTGTACCGGAATTTAAAAGCATGGGCAGCAGAATTCCTTCGGGCGCGTCAATCATAGTCCTGCCCCCTGTCAATGAAACCCCGGTGAAATTTCTGGCAATGCTATTCCAAGAGCAACTGGTTAACGGCATAAAGAAAAATCGAAAAGGATTCAGGGTAACAAATGCTTATCAAATGTTTGGATCTGATAAAAATACGGCGGCCCTTTACGACAGGTGCATAGACGAACTGAGAGCCGATAAATTTAAAAATATTGACAAAGATTCGTGCGTTGCCGTTTATAACAAAACAGGCGGAGACGTAATCATACTGCCGGTGATTAAAAACCTGAACCTCCATCTGGATGTAAAAATATCCAGGGGCTCCTTCTACATAAAAGTCAAGTCAATCACGAGGGTGTATTATCTGGACGCAAAGATATATGCCTATTCCAGGAACACCGGGGATATTATATTCAAAACGGATGGTTCTGTTGCGGCAATAAACGACCTGGAAGATTCAATAACCAGACTGGCAGACCAGATAGCCGAAAACCTGTGAAAAAAAGGAGGCACCCAAATGAACGAAAAAATGTGTAATATTGCAATCAGAGCGATCATTTCATGCCTGTACATCACGGCAATCGTCTCCTGTGCACCTTCAATGTCGTCGTATGACATGAAGTATCGAAAAATTGATTCGGATACCCGGCTGCTGGTATTAAAATGCATTTTTCCAGAAAACACGGAGCACGCGGCAGCCGCAAAGCTCACATGCCGGCAGGTGGACTCCATAATCGTTGCTTTGTTGGAAACTGGAAATATATTTAAAAACATTTCACAAGTTTCAAAAAACATTTTGAGCGAATCCGAAAAGAATTCTTTAGCAAGCCCCATGATTCCATCGATAGAAAAAAGGGTGGCAATAAAAAAGGTAATTAACAAAATTAACAACTCGGCTCAGCAGGAACCTGATTACGTGCTCCTGCCTTTTGCAACGGTGGCATATTCCCTCGGTTACAGCGGTATCAAACTGGAACTTTACAACACCCAGGGTGAAATGGTGTGGGAAGGCGGAAAGGTGATAGATTTAGACGACTTTTTCAACTTCAAAAGCAACCAGGATGTCGCAAACATTACACAGGAACTCATAAACAAAATGTACAATGCTTTATCCACGGAAGAGTGATCAACGAAGTACGATTCACGACTTCTTTCACCGGGGTAACATCATGATCAAAAAGTACAAATGCAACTCAAAATGCCTGGGCCTGTTAATTACCTTACTCTTCCCGGTCGTGGCCGGATGCGGCGACATGACACGACTTCCAAACATAGCTGGCAGTTACGAGGGTTTTGTAATTTACACTGACACCACGTGTGATTGGCCTCTTCCGGCATCCTTTCCTCTGGAAATAACATTTCAATACAAAAGTTTTCCCACAACCATCGAGATTACGATGGACCCCAACCTAATTTTGTTAAACACGTTAGAACCCGCAGATATTAAATTTGAACAACATCCCTGCATTAAAATTTCCTATGCCACTCCCAGGAATCTGGAAGGCGCAATGTATAACCAGCAGGGGAATTTCGCTATTTACACCCCGTCTGAATATGGAATTACCATTACCACAACGTGTTCACCGTATCTTTACATGAGCCTGAGGATTGTACCATTTAACGGCCACTACAATGAACAATCGCATAAGGTCGACATAAACGGTACAATATCAATATTCATAAGCCCGGACATCTTCTGTAAATACTCCTGCAGAATAACAGGTTATAAAAAAGATAAACATAAAATCGAATAAAAGGGCGTGAAATGGATAAACACAAATTCTTAAAAAATAAAACACCTGTGGTGTTCGGTATAATTTTCTTTGTTTGTTGCCCTGTAAAAAGCACTGCCGGTGATGTACAGCTCAGGCACTTGGGGTTCAATTTTCTCACGGGTGGAAAGGTGATGTTTTCAAAAGCCTTCAAGGGGAAAACGAGGGTACCGTTCGGCGGCACGTTCGAATTATCTATTTTACCGGTAAAGTACTTCGATATAAACTTGAGGCTTCTCTTCACAAACATATATTACTCGGCCAAAGAAAAGATCGAATTTGCTGACGGCATTAAAATTGACGCAGGCTCTTTAATCCTTGAAGGAGTGTACATTGGATATGACCATAACATTCTTCCGGGTAGAAAACTTAATCCCTTTGCCGAAATTGGACTCAATCTTGCATTCCATGGCCTGAGGGGTGGTGATGTCGATGCTGGAGAATGGAACATCGACATGCTTATGGGAGGAGGCGTCAAGTTTTATCCTGTAAAATCAGGATGGCTGGAATTAAAACTTGAGGCTGGCGTAAGCATCGAACTTTCAACCATTTCAGCAAGTATAGGAAGCATTTATGTAAGTGACGTGTTCAATCCGTCTCACTTTTTCTTTCTGGTGGGTGCAGGATTCAGGGTTTTGTAGTTTTTGTAGTATAAGGTGGCGAGACATGACCTGCCCAACGATAAAGTGTGCATCATGGGTCATCGAAGAGGTAATTGGATGATTAAATGTTTAAAAATCCAATCGATGAAACACTGTGCTTCGCTTATTCCCTTTCTTTTCCAGGTTATCTTTTATATCACGCAAGTAGTTAGCAGCCACCCCTTCCGGCTATTTACTTAATCGTGATATCACATGTGGCGTAATTAATAACCCCGTTACCCCCATATACCTTTTGAACACCGTACCAGAGTTTTAAAACGCCGTCTTCATACAGTGCTCCAACTGGAAAGTAAGCAATATCTGCCGGGGCAAAAAACGGGTTGTTCTGGCATTTGACCCAGGAAATTCCATCATGTGAGAAAGCACAGTTAAACCCGTTCTGGCCCGAGTCCAGATTCTCCGTGTAAATCAAGAGGAACAAATCCTGATATACAACGACTCTTCTAACCAGATAACGAGTTGACGGATCTACGAAATCGGGAAGAGGGTTGTCAGGATTTTTTGTCCAGTTGACTCCATCTGGAGATGTGGCAAGCCCGATCTTAAAACTCTCGGCAGAGGAATCACGATAAGAATAAAACATATAGTATGTACCCTCTTTTACCGTTACTGCAAAGTCGGAAAGGTTCCACCACTGGCCGTTTGAGGGGAATACGGGATTGCCCTCGTACAGGGTCCAGGATATTCCGTCATCTGAAGTTGCATACCCGTACTGTTTATTACCGTACAGGTTTACCTCGTTTCCCCAGTAGAAAGCTTCATAGCCTTTCTGTGGATCGTACAGGAGGTTGTAAGCACATACCCTGTGGTATGCCCAGTCTTCCTGCTTGTTCGGAAACACAGGATTGGTGTCTGCCCTGGTCCAGTTTAACCCATCCGGTGATACAGCAAGATATGTTTGCTCCTGGTTATCGCCTGTATTTGCCCAGTAATCTATGTACATTTTGTAGCCCACACTATCTCTCAGAACACCAATTTGTCTAATTGCTGCTTCCCAGGTACCTCCTCCTCTTACGAATACAGGATTTCCAGCATAATCAGTGCAGCTGATGGTATATGAACACGAAAGACCTTCATTTGTTTTTCCATTGCAATTGTTATCCCAGCCATCGCATACCTCTGTGCTTTCCACACAGACACCTGCAGATTCAGGGTTGAGCGCCACCACCCCCAGCGTCACATCCAGCGCGTACTCGCTCAGGCACACGAACTTCACCGTCTCAGC
>JAJRZV010000133.1 GCA_024275095.1 bacterium
CGCTAATCCCACCGTCGATAATACCCGCGTCATCGCAGCCGTCAACGTCGTCTTACCATGATCTACATGACCTATCGTTCCTACATTCACATGCGGCTTCCGCCTCTCAAATTTAGGCTTCGACATCTCTACACCTCCTGATATATCTACTAACTACCTCATCCACAACATCCTAAAACTACACACCCCACACTTCAAAAGCCTGGAGTGGGAATCGAACCCACGACCACCTCCTTACCAAGGAGGTGCTCTACCTCTGAGCTATCCAGGCAAGGGGTGTGAATCTTTATACCCCGGTTACCGCATTCTCTCAAGCGGGCAGCGGGATTCGAACCCGCGGCTCTCGGCTTGGAAGGCCGATGCTCTACCACTGAGCTATGCCCGCAAAAGCCTTCTTTTGGCATTAAATATACCTTCTCCCGAAAGTGATTGTCCATTTCTTTGTATGAATATTTAAATATACCTCATTAATTAATTCGAATGCAACACTTTTCGCGCTGGAAAGGTTAAACTTAATTTTCTTGAACTCTGCGACATTTCTTTCATTTAAGTGTCTTTTAAAAACAACTCTTACCCTGACATGAGTGATTTTGCGTGTAAAGTTTCATAAACTTCATAAATTTCCAGAGTCCGCCTTCGAAACTTTTTCTGAAGGGCCAAGCCAGCTTTTTAATTTTAAATTCTTGAGTCTCCAAGCTTTTTCTTGAACATTTACAATTCGAATGTTAAATGTTGAGACCTGACCCCGGAGGGGTCTTTTCTATTAATCTGACAAGGCGACGGAGTTCCTCCCGGCCCATTATTTGGGACATTTCCAGAACCTCATCGTCCGCATATGGCATCATGGGCCACCGTGCGGATACAATTGTATGGGCACCATCACTCAACACTTGAAAGTAGGAGCTGATTTCAAAACCCATTAAATTGTACGTCATGGTGACTTTTTTCTCCGCTTCATCAGCATCCCAGCGAAAGTGTACTGGCCCAATCACCGTAACCCCCATATGCCATCCATCCAGACCGGGTACCACTGACCGAATAAAGCCAGACCACTTGGGCAGATTTAATACGTCCTTTATGATGTGAAATGCTTTTTCCGGTGAAGCATTGACCGGTTCTCGTTCCTCAAAATATTCATAATCAATCTCCATCCCATATCTCCTGTGCAGCTTTTTCAATGCGATAAATTAAAGCATCGCCGATTTTACCTTCTCTTCTTATTGCATCCACTACTATAATATCAAATCCCTTCTGTTCCGCATCTCTCAAAATGGCGAACAGATGCTTCGCAAGTGCATCTTCATTCTCCAGTACCATTTTTTGAATATGTTGACTTCCAGAAAATAGAAGTGTCCTATCAAGTGTAACCACCAAAATTTTCCTGTCAGGAGGAAATGCCTGAAGGCGCACTGAATTTTCCCGGAGGGGTTTTCGTGAATACACCAGAAAACATTGAGGCTGGTATCTGGGATATTCACGGGCCGGAGCCGAATGGCGAGCATCTTCCACAGGTGTTTTAATAACAGCCTCTATTTCAGCACGCGTAATCACACCAGGCCGTAGAATACGCGGGTGTTCACCTGAAAAATCTATAACTGTTGATTCGATCCCTGTGCGTGTCTCTCCCGCGTCCAGCACAGCATCTATGAGATCCTTCAAATCCTGAATTACATGTTCAGCCTTCGTGGGAGAGGGCCTTCCCGCCCTATTTGCTGAAGTTCCCACAACAGGGACTCCTGCGAAGCGAATAAAATCAAGTGCAACAGGATGATCAGGCACACGCAGCCCTACAGTGGAAAGTCCTGCGGTAACCACAGGGAGTACAGATGCGCTCTTTTTCAGTATAATGGTAAGCGGTCCAGGCCAAAAACGCTCCATGAGACGCCTGGCACCCTCCGGAATTTCTTCAACCAGGCTCTCCACCCCGCCAACGGAAGCGAGGTGAAGTGTTAAAGGATTACCACGCGCGCGTCCTTTGACCTCGAGCAAACGACATACTGCCTCTTCATTAAAAGCATGGGCTGCGAGACCATAGACCGTTTCCGTAGGAAAAGCAACAAGTCCGCCTTCACGTACAATACGAGCGGCTTCTTTTATGGCTTCGAGGTCATGTTGAATGACGTTGAGAACCATCAGGGGCATTGGTCACTGCCACGGTATAACACGATCAGCTCATAAAACGCGTTCCTGTTTAAAGCCGGCGCCGTCACATAAAAGTAGAACGTCCGCTCCAGCGAAAGTTTTACCTTACGGCACCCAACAATGCCCTTCGAAACATCTGCACTACAATCACCTTCGTCATACACATAACTGAAAGGTTCAATGTTTACATCAACTGGAGAGGAAAATACCCCTTCTGTATCCAGAACAAATATACAGTATCGTCCCGGCCCTCCTGTCAGATAAAACCAGTCAACGTCACTCGGTCCGGTCAGGACCGATACATATGTGGTGGGAGGAGCAGGTAAGCTGAAAGTTCGGGTAAATGAATGAACGAACACCGCACTTTCAAGGTCTGTCACCTCAATGCGAAATGCTCCCGATGATGTGTTGTTGGCCGGTTCTCCTGCCTCCGGCTGTACAACCTGAACATTCATCACATAAGGGACAGTACATGCAGAGCCCACACACTCCAACGATACCACACCATGAAACGTGCCATCTACAGGAGCGGTCACTGCTGTACCAGCAACAAGATGAGACGTACTAACAGCCAGAGAAAAACCTGTATCCTTAAATAGTTCTACAGTAAAGGTGGATGAATCAAGACTGACTCCATTCGCATATTGAAGTAATTTCAGAGGAGAATACGCATGAATTATCAGATAGCCTTTTCCTGCAACCTGAACAGAAACATAATCAACATCTCCTTCTGGAGTTACTCTCCATTCTGTTCCAGAGTCAGTGGCCACAAACGGGAACGCAAGGTCAAAAGTATCATCAGGTTCTCTTTCCACATCATTAAGCATTTTAGCCCGATATTCCGGAGAGGTAAGCAGTGCCACAAACGTGCCGAGGTCAAGCACCCCTTCTTCATCGGGCAATCCATCCGCGTCTGTGTCCAGGAAATTTCCGGCTGTATCTACTGTCTGCCTCGAGAGAAGAAGTCCCGTAACGCTCCCTGAATAATCCACGCTCAATTTGACCTGGGGCACGACACGGCCATCCCACAAGCGACGGTACGCATTAACGGTCTTAATCTTTATGATTGCATCTCCAGATGAACCCACATAATACTCGGAAATGGAGTCTCCATCACCAAACGGAGACGCAGAAGTTCCGTCGGGGGTGATAAAACCGATGGTCAGTGTGTTATCCAAAATACTCACAGACCACGGGTCAGGAACAAGTGTACTTATCCGTGGCACAGTGGGTTCCCATGAAACAAAATAAAAGCTGAACACAGTGCCTGTATCAAAACAACCATCAACAAAAGGTATGTTATAGGCATCTCTCAGGTTCTGTAAGGAGTTGAATTTGATCTGATATTTTTTCCACGCCTGGAGGGGCTCTACAGGTCGAAACACGATGCTTGAACCACCTGGATACGTAATAGCAACAGGAGTCTGAGACCACGTGCCCGAATCCGTCCAGTATTCGATGGGAATTTCCCTTCCATTTTCTGAAAGTATTGCTTCAGGAGTACCTTTGAGAGGCGTATTCGAAGGTACAACCAAGTCCAATTTGATCACAGGATTCGCGGTAGCACGCACACCAATTCCCCATACGGAAAACGCGGAAATATTTGCTCCATCGTGTGTCAACATTGCCGGTACAGAAATTCCGTCCACATAAATTGCACCTATCCTGGGACGGGGATTGGCTCCAAGGGTTACATACGAAACCGCAGGAGATCCCACGGAAAAAGCCAACGATGCGTAAGGAGCGGGGGTTCTACTGAAATCTTCATCAGGTCGGTGAATGTCACGCACCTTGATGCCATCAACGGCACCTGTCCGCCTGTCCGCTTTCTCGCTACAGTGCGAAATGCCTTGAAGACCGTCAAAGGGGTTGCCCGAAAGATCCGTCACACTCGTTGCAACTTCTACATAGTACCACGCGTTGTTGGCCAGTCGCACCTTCATGCTCAATGCCATTCCATCGTCCAGGAAGCCCATATCCATGATTTCTGCAGGAGTGGACGTGTGTACGTTCCATCCGTTCGTAACATTACCCGTAATACCATACACAAATACTCCACCGCCTGCAGGGAAGGAAACGGGCTCGCTGAACTCAAGATATATACCCATCACCCACGTTGTTCCTTTTTCAATGACAACAGCTCTTGCACATGTAACACCCGGGCCTTCACGATCTCCAGATGGAACCCCAGGCTCTGGTGCAGATGATGCAGGAGTAAATTTAAACATTGAGCACGACATCAGAAAAAAGACCATCATTACCGATATGCGTTTCATGGCTCCACAGGAATGTAAACATCATCCAGAGAGTTACCTTCTGCCACCAGGTTGCCGTTTCCATCTAACAAACGTCCGTTCACATCGGCTATTATATGAGACAAGAAAAGAATCGCGTGCATTTCTTTACGGGGTTCAAAAGAAAGAATAATGCTGTTCCCCCATACCCCACCCACAAAATCCTCTTCTGCTTTCACTTTTTGACGCGGTATAAACGTGCAACATGATGGATCAGTACAGGAGGGTTCTGTCGTATAACACAGTCTCACTGTATCAGAAGTAACCGAAGATTCTCTGAGAGGAACAGTTTCGCCCTTCGTCGGTTTGAGGAAAATAGTGCATCGCCCCTGGTCTGTATCGCAAAACACCTGCGAAAGTGAGAGTGCAGGAGCACACGTGTGGGTGGTAAAGAAAAGATTGATGCGGTCTTCAGGTTCACCACCCAGTATCCCGTCAAAATTCAGATCCCTCAGGGGATTACCCAACACGTCTACTATTGCATTGTTCTCATTTATGGAGAGCACATACGTGCGGCCTTCTTTCAATCCTAAAGGCTTGATGTATAGAGAATGTATGCCCTCTCTGGGCCATTCGGGAATGTCTTCCACTGACGGATACCATTTGTTGTAGGAAAATCCCACTTCAAACCTCACAGGTTCACCCGAGTTATAATCGTAAATGTTGACGGCATCCACCAGCGAAGAAGGCGAAACGCCGGCAGGGGTGGGAGTTTGAAAATTAATCCGAAAATACCGGGTGTCCAGATCAGACTTTGTATAAAACAAACTCTCCATATGGCATCCATCGTATGTATCACCGCATTCTACAAGTCCACAATCACTTCCACTGGGTGGAGCTCCGCCGCGACACGAGTATCCACATGATTGAATTTCGTCGGCTACCATTACATAAATACTTCCAATACTTACATAATTTCTCCCGGGCGCAGGCACATAACAGAGGCCTGATGTGTATACGGGTTTGGGGCACGATGTTATCTGGTACACGTAATCAGGTGACACAGAATCTGCAGGAAGAAATGCAAAATCGGCGTCAGTGTCTCCAAACGCCTGACCATCCAGCTGGCTTCCATACACATCTACAGCACTTTGTCCGATAATCATTACGTACTGGCCGGGACCGCTCAATCGAACCTCGAGAAAATACTCGTAATTTTCATTCCACCACCGGCGCAATATCTCTTCCGGCAGCCCTTCAATAGAAGGCCTCCCGCCTGCCATATCACCTGTAATCCTGTAAACAAAGGCAGCATTTTCTACAGATTCTTTATTCATCGGGGAAGAAAAAAGCACATGCCCTACAACCACACCTTCACTGGAGTTCATCCATTCAAAATTTTCAACGTAAGGCAACTGTTGAGTCATCACACTGGCAGAAGGCAACCCGGGTCCGGCCAACTGCTGTTTCATGTCAAAGTAATCACATGCACCAATCACAAGTAACACCGATATACTGGCAGAAACAAACCTCATCAAAACCTCAAAGTGGCAGAAAGCATCATTTGAGTTAGGTCTGCCACCCTGAGAACCAGCCCTTCCTGAATGACAATACGACCTCTCACAAGAAGTGAGAGGTTAAGAACTTTAACCATGGTGTAACCAAGTCCCACTCGATAATCGACCCAGGTTGACGTGCTTGTTGTTGATGTCTGGTCACCGGTGGTTATTTCATCATTCACAGAAAAAACACCCGGGGGAGCATCTTTTACGGACACACCGGTATTGCCGTCATTAAATGAATATGTACGCGACCAGATTTCCACCGAGTTAATGTTCACAAGACTGCCCTCATAACGGCGTGACCGCTGGAAATTAAACCTGGCTCCACCACGGATCTCGAGATTCGGGGCAAGCCGTCCCACAAAGATCACAGGTATGGCGAAGCCAATAGCTTCGAATTTTTCCATTTCTTCTGCTTCATAACCTGCACTTTCCGTGAATGTATAATCATCAGGATCTGCGGGTTCAGAATCACCATCATGAAAATATCCGCTTCCGGAATAAGACCGGGAGACATGTGCATTTGTTCGTGCTTTCCTGTATGTAAACTCTACTCCTGCGCCCAGGTAATACCCGTATTTCACGTAGTAGAGATCCCTCACCGAGAAAACGAAACGATCCGAAATATTAAAATCTCCACTGTATACAGATTCATACGCTCCACTTTTATGAAAACCAACAAATGCCGATGTAGCATTCTGGGTATATGTACTTCTACTGAAAACTTCCCGCGAATAAGGTTGCTTTCTCTCGTATCCAGCATCAATTGTTAACGCATGCACGCCTTCCCTGATGTTTAATGTCAACCGACCGCCGACGCCGATTCTCACATAATTTACCGATTTCAAAGAATTGTTAGTATACTCAACAACCACCGTAGATGTGCCCTCTCCATAAGAAAAGTAACGATAGGTGCCATGCCCTTCTTCTTTATCCGTGCCTAATCCTACAATGGTGTTTAATTCCACGTATCCCCACCGCCTTGTGGGAAAACGCAGTCCCCCTGCCATGGCAAATTCTCTGTTCAGGTGCTCAAATTCATCGTCTTCCACCTCTCGCGTGGAGTACACAACATCACCCTCGAAAAGGTCAATCAGGTCCGTGTCTCTTCTCAAAAGATCTGAATCCCTAAAAAAACTTTCCGACTCGCATAAACTCATTGAAGCGGGGTAAGAATCATCAGGGCACCAACCCATCAACGCACCATTCGCAGGATATGGTTCACTCACTCGGGATTGTGAAAACTGAATTCCAAAGGCCCACAGAGTATTACCACTCCGTTTGCCCATACTTAGCCCCGTTTCTATGTTTAATGAAGATGAGGCAGGCGACGGTCGGGTGTACAGGGAGACAGAACGGGCATATTCGAAAACCCCGTCTCCGTTTTCGTCAAGATATTCAAAACCACCCTTAAGCTTCTTATAGTTGTATGAAGAGCCACCTATTCGCAGGAATGCTCCTGCATTAATCCCGGAGAAGGGATGGGCGATCCCCAGAAGAAAATCATTGGGCTGACCAATATTGGTCAACTGGAAAGCCACACGTGTGTTTTGAATAAGAGATACTCTGAAAGGAATGATTATGTCGTCAAAATCATCGTAAAAATATCCGAAAGTATTTTGATATCGTACCGACCGGTCTACAAAGATGGTGGGTTCATACTGTTCGGCCTGAGCCTGTAGTATAAAAAATAGCGTACAAAACACAATTGTCCGTAAAACTTTCAACGCAAATCGTTGGCAATATAATTTGCCACATGTGTAGCTATTGCCATAATGGTAAGTTGAGGATTGACCCCAAGGCTCGATGGAATAACACTTCCATCAACAATGTATAGATTTTTTACATCATGCGTCTCACAGCGAGAGTTCACCACAGAAGCCCTGGGGTCCTCGCCCATACGACATGTACCGAGGGGGTGAAATGCCATAGATTCAACCATGGAGGGCTTAACGTTCATTTCACTGAGTTTTTTAAGATCATCTGGAGAAGACATTTCATCCATTCCAGCAATTCCCGGGAACACCCTTTTCGCACCTGCAGCAAAATAGATTTCCGCAAGCCTCACTGCACCATCACGCATTCTAAGAGCTTCCTCTTTGCCGAGGTTATAAATATATACCGGCCTGCCACCCACGCAAAGCACCCGGCCTGAGGGCTTATCTGAAACCATAATACCAAAAGTGGAAACCCTGCCATAGTTTTCCATCAATTCTTTATGTTTTCTGCCAAAAAATGGGAGTCCCATGGCACCAACAGCTGGAGGTACTGTCACACCTTCGAAAACAATTCCATGGCCTTTGAACTCGTCAACAAGATAATTCTGCGGCACACCTTTCCACATCTCGATGTCTTCATCAAAAAAGGCGCCCACGCGCGCACCAGGATGAACAGTTAAGTTGCTACCCACCTAGCCTGAAGAATTGGCCAGCTTGTGTTTAAGTAGAAACCAGGGTGTAATCAATGCTCCTCCACAAAAGCTACTACTTTTGCACTTACATGGAAGCTGCCCACAGGTTCATCTGTCTCTTCATGAAGAATTGTGCCACGTACGCCCCTCGCCACGCCGCCATTAACGTCTATACTGTCAACACGACAATTGGCATAAATACGTGCACCCATCTCCGAAGCCATTGGTACGTATGTAACATGCATTGCTCTTTTGGCATCAGTGGGACATCCGAAGGCACATCTTCCGCATCCTCGACAGAGCTTTTCATCGTAATTCCGTATAATGGGCTTGCCGCTCCAGCCCAGTTTTTTGCATCCTCGATCTATAATTTCGCCGTTTTTCCCCATTACCTTCCAGTTAACCGGTTGGGCCTTGATAATCTTTTCCACCTTCTCGTAGCAGGGTTCCAGGTCTTTCATCAGCATGTTCTTTACACCAAAATTTTTTACCCATGACTCGAACACATATTCCTCCGGTCTGAGTGTCGTACCAGAATTGACCGTGGTGGTCCCTCCAATACATCGCCCAAGTGGAATAGGTATAGGTGGAATTCCAATGGTAGCCGTACTACCCCCATCACTATACATGAGCTTGAATGCCTCGAGAGGGTGGGTGTTATAGTCTTCCTTTTTAAAATACCCCCCCTCTTCCAGTAACACCACGTCCAGCCCCGCTTCCTTAAGCTCCTTTGCAAGCACCGCCCCTCCTGCACCAGAACCGACAACAACCACATCTGCTTGATCTTCCAACCGGTTAGTACCGATGCTTCTCTGGGTATAAATCATTGTGTCTCCTCCGGCATACATTCCAGGTGATAGTCATAATAACCAATGAACTTCTCATATTCCTCACTGCTGTAAAATCCCATACATACAAATCCCTTGAGAGCCATAAAGAGATTGCGCTTGAATGAAATGCGACTCTTTTCGAGAGATTCCACGAAAGCATGGGCTTTGTCATCATCCATTTTGTGAAGCGGTTCAAGACCAAAGTGGAGGCCCTGAAATATCTCTCCCCACACGAGCAGGGCTGTAACCATGATATATACAATCGTCCATATCACCGGCCCAGCACCGCTTGCACGAAGGAACCAGCCGCATAACAAATATGCCCCAACAGTAATAATCGTATTGACGGCCGCCATGTAATTCAGGTGATAAAAGGCCACCTTTACTCCCTTTCTGCTCAAAGCATCCAGGCTGCTCACGAAAGAATCGATCCGCCTTACCAGTTCCGGATCGTCTTCTGCACCTGCCGGGTAGAGCCCACCCCTGGGTACTATCTGGCGAGCAAATGCCTTAAAGTATTCTGCAACTCGACCTGTGATGATTTCTCCTTCCATGGAACCCCCTCCTTTACTCTGCACAGCTTTTTGACAGCGGTTTTTCTTCAACCTCCCCCGACGGGGTCTTTTCCGCAAAGATCTGTCCCGTAAATTTCATTACCTCCACATCTCCCATCTTCCACGCATCCACGGGAAGACCCGCCTTTACACATGTTTGAGAAAGGAATTCTTCCTCGTCCCAGCCATACTCTACCGCCACCTGTGGTAACAGTAATCCTGATGTCCATGATGCCTTTACAATAAGACCATCGCGGCCCACCTTTATGGCCTGGGGCAATTCGTAAGAATGCTTGACTCGCACAGGTTCTGGAGGAGTAAGTACCGTAACCTCGAAAACCACGCCATCCAGTTCTTCTGCTTCAAGCGGGGGAAATCGCGGATCACCAAAAGCGGCTTCTTCCGCGGAGGAGATAAGGGCTTTCCACAATGGATAAACAGGATATGGGTAACCGATACAACCGCGCAGGTGATGTTCTGGATAGGTCTCTATGGTTGTGAATACCCCTTGCTTTTCCTGAAAACGTCTTTTAAGCTCACCAAAAATATCCTGAGGAAATTCGCCTTTGCCCAATTTATCTTCTACGTGAAACCGTGCACTTTTAACAAGAATTTTGCCGTCTTCCAGGGTAACAGCCATGCCCTTATATTATGAAAAGCCCGTAAGGATTTCAATTTATACTCAAAAAGAGCTGTGCCGCCAATTTTATCTTTTTCCTTTTGACGACCTCGAAGCACATGTATCATCATCCGCTCGTGGTTCTTTCAATTCAAAACAATGCGAAGCGCACGTTCATTATTACGCCTGAAGAATGCAAGACGAGATACACATTCAGAGAAAATGCCGGGTTTTTCTTTTCCCTCATGTGAAACCACGCATTTAATCCTCCTACAGAAGCTCCGAGCAAAGCACCACCGAGTACATCTGTAAAATAATGCTTGTCTGCAGCAATCCTCAAATACCCTGACACAGCTGCTGCAATAAAGAATCCCGCGCTCATAACCCGGGCATACGGATAACCGCGTTTCAACGCTGTAATGCTTGTCGATGTCGCCAGGGAAAACGCAAAGGATGTGTGCCCGGATACAAAAGAAAGGTTATCGTTACCGTGAGGCGCGTGCTCACTCTGTCCCAGGTGTGCATAAGGTCTGCGCCTCAAAGTCAGGTACTTTGTCATCTGCGTCAGTACTGAAGAAAAAATCACTGACTCCGCCTGAACGAAAAGTGCAGGGTAGAGATGTCCGTTTTGTTCCTTTCGAAGTTCTGCAACGGCGATATACGCGCTGGATAAAGCAGGAAGTGCAACAAAGCTTGTGACTGAAGAAAGTGTATCCGCCGCCCCCTTCTGCTGCCAGACAAGCCTTTCGCGCATCCAGCTGTCAAGCCCGTTCACCGTGGGCTCACCATTATCATTAACAGGACACCAGCGGCAGGCATCTGTGACAAGATTCTCCTGTAACGTTTCAAGAGAGACCCAACCAAGTAGAAGGAAAGAAGCAACAGGCAATTCCCATTGAACAGAGATAAGGGGTATGTATTTACCAGATACCCCTTCCTGGTCGACCGGAGTAGATATGATGGCTATTGTGAGAATTGCAGACCACACACCAGAGAAAACCCTTTTCTACTGATTTTTCTTTTTTCTTCCCTTAAAAATTGTTTGGATTTTCAATTTCAACTGATCGATGGTAAACGGTTTCTGGATAAAATAAGCTTCTTCGTCCAGCACACCGAACTGAGCAATAACATTGTCTGTATAACCAGACATGTACAGTACCTTTACATCAGGTTCAATTGACTGGACAATATCGGCGAGTTCCTTACCATTTACGTGGGGCATGATGACATCCGTCAACAACAAATCAACACCACCCGGGTATTTTTTGAGCAACCGGACGGCTTCAGCGGCACCGTCAGCTTCAAGCACCTGGCACCCCAGGTGTTTAAGCATCTGACGGGTGATTTTTCTCACTGAAGCATCATCCTCTACGAGAAGAACAACCAGAGCTTCCAGCACAATGTTTTCGCCTTCTTTCTTCGACTCCTCTTGCTGTGTGCTCCCTGGCTCACTGACAAGAGGAAAATAAACCTTGAAGGTTGTGCCCACGTTGATTTCCGAGTACACGTGTATATCGCCCCCTGCCTGTTTGACGATTCCGTATACAGTGGAAAGACCAATCCCCGTGCCGCTTCTTTTGGTGGTGAAAAACGGTTCAAAAATTTTCGATTTTACGTCCGGCGGAATCCCTGAGCCGGTATCTGAAACTGATAAAACTGCATAGGGTCCTGCAGAAATATCAATATATTTACGTGCATAATCATCAGAGACATGTATTGCAGCCGTTTCTACTGTAAGCGTCCCACCACGGGGCATCGCATCGCGGGCATTGACTGCGAGATTAATAACCACCTGTTCGATGCGTGATGGATCTGCTTTTATAAAGCATGGTTGAGGCGAGAGTATGAACTCGGCGTGTATATGCTCACCAATTGTTCTGCTGATAAGACTCATTGTTTCCCGCACGATATTGTTGAGGTCTACAACCTCAGGACTGACTATTTCTCTACGCGTAAAAGAAAGAAGACTCCTCACAAGTTCTGAACCCTTGCGCGCTGCCTGTTGAATATCACATATATCCTCGAAAATCGGGTTGCTCTCGTCCAGCTGGTGTTTCAACATATCCGCACAGCTGAGAATAACAAGGAGTATATTGTTAAAATCATGTGCTATCCCCCCGGCCAAACGTCCGAGCGCTTCCATTTTCTGCGCTTCATAAAGCTGCGCTTCAAGCCTGCGCTTCTCTTCACGCGCAACAACCTGTTCTGTAATGTCACGTGTGATGCCCAGGTAAAGATCCCTTCCCAGTGGACCCTCCTCAAGGCGGGTTACAATAGCTTCCACGGTGACACTGGAACCGCTACGATGGATTAATTCGAGTTGAATGGTCATCGGGAAAGACACATCTTCACTGCGCAGGGCCGTCTCGAATACTGCAAAGGAACCCGGCTCCATAATGTCCGTGACAGTACGATTCGACATCTCCTGGGCAGAATAACCCGTCAGTTTTTCCACCGAAGGACTGACGTAAAGAATTCGTCCGTTCCTGTCAGTAATCCAGAGAACATCTGATGCCTTTTCGGCGAACATCTGAAAAATGGAAGCATCCCTCTCAAGAGATATAAGTCTCTCGTGTGCCTCAAGAGCCCTCAGCAATACATCCGCAGGATGATGAGATGCAACACCGTGAAGCTTCACAAAAAAATACGAAGTCTCCCTACCGTTACCGGTGTAGAGAGCAAGAATAACAGGCACGTTTTCCGCAGCTTTCTCAAGCACCTCTTTCCACTCGGAATACCGGAATTCCTGGAGTGTCTCTGGCACGAGCAAAAGGCAGTGAAATCCATTATCTGAGAGTGAGGTGAGCAGTTCGTGCGGCGTATTCACGCAGGTGAAATTCCACGATGCTATCGTTCCTGAGACATCCTGCTGCAAAAATTCCTGAACAGGTAACCACTGCCCATAGCACAGTATATTTATCTCTTGAATTTCCGCCCTGTTCATGGATTCACCACCCTATCCCCCTCGTGCAGAAAAACAGAAAATTAGAGAAAAGCAAAAATGCCAGAGTGAGCACCTGTATTTTATGCAATCACACTAATGAAAAACCTAAAAAAAGTCAACAAGATACTTAAATTCTTCAAACTTCCTGCTGGCAATTCTTAAATTTTGTTACGACAGACACTTATTCAAACAATACATACCTTTTTGATAAACTTCTTGCCCACTCTGAGAATAAACCTTTCGCCTGAGCAAAAAGTTCTGCATTCATCAGTGACTTTTTCACCATCGATTTTCACAGCTCCCTGCGAGAGCAAACGACGGGCTTCTGAATTACTTTTCGCTGCCCCCGTACGTCTGATGAGTTGAAGAAGTGTAATGGAAGACCCTTCCGGCACAGCGATCTCAACTGTCTCAATATCATCGGGTACAGATTTTCTGGAAAATATCTGTTCAAACCGGCGCTGTGCACCTTCTGCATCCTCTACAGAATAAAAACGCTCAACCATCTCAAAGGCGAGGGCTTTTTTCGCATCCATAGGATTCATTTCTCCGCGTGAGCATCTGGCCTTCCATTCATTAATCGTGGACATGGGTTTGCTGCTTAATAATTCGTAATACCTCCACATCAGTTCATCAGATATGGACATAATCTTGCCAAATATCTGATCCGGCGGCTCGGTAATGCCAATATAATTACCGTAAGATTTGCTCATTTTCTTTACACCGTCCGTACCTTCAAGAAGGGGCATCGTCAATATTACCTGGGGTTCAAGGTCGTAAGCACGCATGATTTCTCTGGCGAGAGCAAGGTTGAACTTCTGATCTGTACCTCCAAGTTCAACATCGGCTTTGAGGTGAACCGAATCGTATGCCTGAAAAAGCGGGTAAAGAAATTCATGTATAAAGATGGGCTGGTTTTTCCTCACCCGCCCTTTGAAATCATCACGTTCGAACATCCGCATAACAGTGTATTTAGATGCAAGCTTTACAATATCTGTAGGAGTAAGTGAATTAAGCCATGTACTGTTGAATACCACGTGGGTTTTCTCTGGGAGAAGAATTTTAAAGGCCTGGTCCTGGTATGTCTTCGCATTCTGCATTACTTCCTCGCGTGAAAGCGGCTTCCTCACCTCAGAGCGACCTGTAGGATCACCGATCATCGCTGTAAAATCGCCGATAATAAAGTACACCTCGTGCCCCAGCTCCTGAAACTGCCTGAGCTTGGTGAGAAGTACAGTATGACCCAGGTGGATATCGGGAGCGGTTGGGTCAAATCCTGCTTTAATTCTCAAAGGTGTGCCCGTAGAGATGGATCGCTCGAGTTTCCTGATCAATTCCTCTTCAAGGAGGATTTCCACCGTCCCCCGGCGGATAATTTCAAGTGCCTGATCTATATCTGTGACCATTGCTTTCACAAAAATTAAAAAAGTGGCGGTATGTTAATATGCGCAATTATGGATATCAACATGCAATACATATTCAAAGCTGCAGGTGATCTCGAATTTTCTCACATGCTTCCAGGAACGCAGCGGAGACCGATGATTCGGAATTGACCAGTGTAAGGGGCAAACCCGGTGTGCGTGAAAGTTCAACAGTCAAGGGGATCCTGGCCAGTACAGGCAGCCCGGATTCATTCAAAAATTCGCTGTACTCACTGCTTTCAAATATGCGTTCCTCGTGACCGCACTGGGAGCATTTATAGTAACTCATATTCTCCACCACACCGATAACATGAACATCCACCTTCTGAAACATGGTATGTGCCCGGCGCGCATCTTCTACTGACATTTTTTCAGGCGTTGTAACAATAATGGCTCCATCAATGTATACATTCTGTACAAGTGTAAGCTGGGCATCACCAGTGCCAGGTGGTAAATCCACAAGAAGCACATCTACATTTTCCCATACAGTATCTTCGATAAACTGTTGAACCGCCTTCATCACCAGCGGACCTCTCCATATGACCGCATCTTCTTTTTTCAGAAAAAAACCAATGGAAATAATTTTTATTCCTTCTACTTCTACAGGGAAAATTTTCAAACCATCAGGAGAAGCGGGTTTTTCTGTGGTTTGAAATAGCACGGGAATGTTGGGTCCATAAATGTCCGCATCCATAATTCCGGGTTTCAACCCCAACCTCAGAAATCCACCACAGAGGTTGGCTGTAACAGTGGATTTACCAACCCCCCCCTTCCCGCTGGCGACGGCCAGTATTTTCTTCACGCCTTCAATGTGGCGCCGTACGAAAGGGGTGGGCTTTTTACCTCCTCTCTCCGCGTCAACCTCCCAAGTAACCTCTACACGGGGGGTATCTTCAAGAGCAATTCTTATACGATTTTCGATTTCTCGCTTAATTTCCTCTTTACCACTGAAATCCCGGAGCCTGAGGAGCACACCGTCCTGAGTAACCTCAACTTCTTTTACCATGCCAAAAGATACAATATCCCTGGTGTACCCCGGATATTGAACACCCTTGAGAATTTCAACAATCTTCCCCTTTTCAATCATCGAAAAGTCTCCTCCCCGTTTTTTTATTTTCATCTTCTTCAGATGGGGCCAGGTCCTCCTCGGTGGGGATATAAAATTCAGCTTTTGCAGCATGAGAATAATCAGTCCAGCGACGTTCCAAATCTGAAGAGTGCCTGCGCAGGTTGGATATGAGCCCCAACACGTGATTAACGCGGGAGTCCATATATTCAACATGGTGTACAATGATTGCTTCCGGTGTCTTTGGTGTAACAGGGGAGCCAAATTCCAGCTGACCGTGGTGACTGAGAATTATGTGCTTGACGAGTAAAAGCGTTCGAGGAGAGAGGGACTTTATTCGTGAACCATAGCGTTCGACAACCTCTGCTCCCAGGTACACATGACCTGCCAGTTTTCCCGGATCGGTGTAATAAAATCCGCTGTCTATGTTTATCTCTTCGAGTTTCCCGATATCGTGAAGTATCCCTCCTGTAATGAGCACGTCCCTGTCCACGTCTTTGTACGTGCGAGACAAGAAATCAAGAATGCGTGCTACAGTGAGGGTGTGGTGTAAAAGCCCCCCGATATAAGCATGATGAATGGACTTGGCAGCAGGGTGCCTGAGAAAGCGGCTCCGATATTCTCGACCCAGCAATATATCCTGCACCAGTTGCCGAAGCGGTGGTCTCGAAATGGAAAGGACAAGTTCATTAAGTTCCGCTTCCATCTCCTTGATGGGAAACGGCGCCGAGGGGAATACATCTTCAAGGCGTGCTTTAAGATTGGGTTTCGCAGTCTCAATGGTAAGTTGAACCTCACCCCGGTATACAGAAATCCGTCCTGTAAGGTCTGCAATGATACCGCTTTGAAGGTGCCGCGAGAGCTCTTCCACATTATCCCATACCCGAGCACCGATCCTTCCAGAGCTATCTTGAAGTTCGAGTTTCATATAAATACTGCCGTTCTGCGTCCTGTGAGACGAGGCATCTACCACAAGAGCCGTAATTTCAAAGGGCTCGTCTGAACCCATGTTAAAAAGATCACGAATTTTCATGTTTACCTCTTTTGAGCAAAGGGTATTGAATTTCCTGTCAATTGGCAACAGGAGACAGCCCTGTTTTCATTTAAGAACCTGCTTCAACCGCTTTCAAAAGGAATAGCCTCCAGCAAATGTTTTTTAATGTCTTCAGGGATTGTCCTGGGTTGCTTCGTTGTCGGGTCAACGAATACAAGTACAGTATACGCAGCAGCTATAAGCTCATCTCTTTCTCTGGAGTAAATCACGTAGTGAAAAACCACACTGGAGCGACCAGCACTGTTGATTTTTACGTATATATCCAACACATCGTCAAAAAAAGCGGGTTTTTTGTAGCGACAGGCATTTTCAACAACATATGGGTCAAAATCCGTACTGATAAATTGTCTGTTTTTGAGAAAGCCCATCTGCCTGAAAAATTCTACACGACCCACTTCAAGGTACGTAAAAAATGTACCGTTATAGACCACACCCTGCGCATCTGTATCTGCAAACCTCACCCGTACTTCCGCACGGACCGGATACTCGCTTTTATCCGGAGAAACCGTTTCTGAACCAACTTTAACGAGCCGCATTAAACTTCCTCCCTTCATGTAATGATAGATGCTGGTAGCCGAAATTATTGGAGAAGCCACGCCGACATGTCAACTCTATAATTTTTAATGGCCCATCATCAACATATCATGGTATATTTATAAAAATTGATTCCTGGAGGGGGACCATGATGGCAGCACAATGGATTGTTATTGTTGTTATTGCAGTAGCACTTCTATGGGCAGTTCTCACTTACAATTCTCTCGTTCGGTTGAAGATGAGAGTGCAAAACGCCTGGAAGCAGATAGACGTTCAATTGAAACGACGTTACGACCTTATTCCCAATCTGGTCGAAGCTGTCAAAGGGTACATGAAACACGAACGGGAGACCCTGGAAAAGGTTATAGAGGCGAGAAACAGGGCGGCTTCCACAGGAAACGTACGTGACAAAGCCCGCGCGGAAGGAGAACTTACCGGCCTTCTCGGCAGATTGTTTGCACTTATGGAGAACTACCCTGACCTCAAAGCCAACGAAAATGTAATGGAACTTCAGGAAGAGCTTACGAGTACGGAAAATCGCATCGCCTTTGCGCGACAGTTCTACAACGACATGGTCATGCAGTACAATACAAAACAGGAAGTGTTTCCTTCTTCTATAATCGCGCGCATGTTCAATTTTAAACCAGCGGATTATTTTGAAGCCGAGGAAGAAACCAAACAGGCCCCGCGTGTCGACTTAAAATACAGTTAAGTAAGTTTTCGCATACGTGGCTATTTCCCCAGTCGAACAAGCTGATTTTTATACCGTTGAAGAGAAAAACAACCGGCGTACTGCACTCCTTATTGTCTTGTACCTTTTACTGTTTTGCCTGTGCGGCCTGGTACTTGACACGATTTATGGTTTCTTCCCGGGTATTCCTGTGATTTCAGTGTCGGTTTTAGCATTTGCAGGAGTACAAACATTAATTTCACTCAACTGGGGAGGAGAACTGCTGGCAAGAGCTCTCGGTGGCAGACCCCTCGCACACTTTCGAGAATTCCGATACAGGCGTGCTCTCAATGTGGTTCGAGAAGTAAGCATTGCAGCAGGAGTACCCATGCCTCGTGTTTACGTAATACCCGAACCCTTCCCAAACGCCATGGTAGCAGGAACTCGTAAAGATAGAGCATGCCTGTGCCTGACCACCGGGCTGATTTTGCTCATGGACAGGGATGAACTCCAGGGTGTGGTTGCACACGAATTTGGACACGTTCTTGCGGGAGATATGAGGCTTATGACAATGATGTCAGCACTCCTGGGAGCTATAGCGATCCTCTCTGAATACCTGATACGGGGCGTGTGGGTAAGCGGGAGGCGCCGGGTACGGTTAAACCGTGGAATACCCATTCCGCTCATCGCCGTGGGACTGCTCATTGGTATAGCATCACCCTTTATCGGGAGGATAATCGCGTACAGCGTATCCCGTTTCAGGGAATACGCGGCTGATGCTGCTGGTGCCAGGATCATCAGGAATCCCGGGGCACTGGCACAGGCCCTGGAAAAAATCGGACGCTATCAGGGCGATCTCGAAGGCGGATACCGTGCAGCAGCACACATGTTCTTCGTGGATTTCTACCGCGGGGATGCAAACCCGACCGAATCCGCTTTTGCCAATCTTACCAACACACATCCTCCTCTTAAAAGACGCATTGCAATATTGAAAAAAATGGCGGGAGAGCCTGTCGGTGATATTACCCGTCAGCGGGTTGAAAAAGCACCTGTTTGCCCCTCGTGTGGCGCGAGATTGAAACCCCTGAAAGCAAAAACTGCTTACGGGTTGCCCCTGATGCTGGACCAGTGTGAAAGATGCGGGGGAATATGGTTTGACAAGTACGAACTTTCTGCTGTAGGCCCGGGATTCCACCTGGAAAAGCTCATCAATGTGGAAAATTTTAAAAAGCCTTCACCGTATCATAAAGGGCCGCTGGTGTGTCCGCGGTGTGGAGTAAAGCTCAAAGCCGTCAGAGACCCGGGGCTGCCCAAAAGCATCGTACTGGAGCATTGCCCTCTGTGTGCCGGCACCTGGCTCAATCTTGAAGAGGTGAAAACGTACATCAAGTGGCGCCGCAAGAAAAAGGTAACTCACGAAGCTCTTCCAGAAGAACTTTTCTGGACAAGAGCTCAATGGAGAAAAACGCCGGAAAAGCGCTTCAGGCGTGTTCCTGCGAAACACGAAGAAGAGAATGACATTGCAGGTATGATTTTCCGAATGCTGAGATAATCCATCTGTTTTCTGGCTGACATGAAAGACCGATTTTCCAACAGGTTGGGTTATCTCCTGGCCACAATGAGTATGGCCATCGGAACAGGAAACATCTGGCGTTTTCCACGACTGTTTGCACAGTACGGAGGGATCACATTTCTCATCCCGTGGCTGCTTTTTCTGTTTCTCTGGTCGGTTCCCCTGCTTATTGCAGAAAACGTCATGGGCTCCACCACACGCAATGGTATCGTGTGTGCATTTAAACGATTCTGGGGAGAAAAAGGCATCCACGGCGGAGGATTCATCATTCTGGTGAGCTTTATGATTGCTTCTTACTACTGTGTTGTAACTGGTTGGTGCGCAGCTTACACACTTGTGTCTCTGGGAGAGAATATTGCACCGGTGGTAACAAACTGGCAGCAGTTATTTGATACGGTTATCTCCACCGGCCCGGTGGCTTTTATGTTCCACGTTACAGCCGCTGCACTCGCCGCATACGTGGTGTTCAAAGGTGTTGCTCATGGTATAGAAAAACTCGGCAGGATGACCGTTCCCGTTCTCTTTATCATTCTTATTTACCTGGTGATCTGGGCACTGATAGCTGTAGACCCCGAATGGCGCGGCCTCAATCATGTACTTACATTTAAACCGCAACTGTTCACCAGTCCTGAAACATGGATCCAGGCACTTTCACAGTCAGCATGGTCAACAGGTGCCGGCTGGGGACTCCTGCTTACCTATGCTTCACGTGCTCCGAAAAACGTGGATGTTGTAGAGAATTCACTTTTGACGGGCCTTGGTAACAACGCGGCTTCACTCCTCGCCGGTGTCGTTGTGGTGTCGATAGTGTTTGGACTTTTACCCTCCGTGGATGCGAAAGCAGTTCTTGCCAGCGGGAACACCGGGCTCTCATTTTACTATCTGCCTCAATTATTCCTTCGTGTCACTTTCGGTAAAGCAGGGATGTTCTTTTTCTTTGCTGCACTTTTCATGGCCGCGTTGACCTCGCTGGTAAGCATGTTCGAACTTGTCGTGCACGCAATGGAAGATTTTGGAATAACACGAACCAAAGGAACGGTGTTGACATTTTTCGCAATAATAGCAGTCGGAACACCTTCAACCTTCAGCCGTACATTTATGGACAATCAGGACTGGGTATGGGGAGTGGGATTGATTATTTCAGGAGCTATAGTGTGGTACGGAGTAATAAAAGGGTGGCCTCTCTTTAAAAAGGCACTTCACACTCAATCAAAACTCCTGATTACCGGAAAAATCATGTCCATTGCATTGAAGCACCTGGTGCCTGTTTTGTTCATCATACTTCTATCATGGTGGCTCGTTGTATCTGGCACGGGTGAGAATGCAAAAGAATGGCTGAATCCAATTGCCGTGTTTTCCGGAGGCACATGTATTTTGCAGTGGATGGTGGGAATGCTCGTCGTGATGATGACCATGAAGAAATTTGGGAAAGTGTTACAGTGCCAACGCGAAGATTAAAATGACAAAGAGAAAGCTTCAGCATATAACCAACCTTCTTGTTACCGGTCCTCCGGGAGTGGGCAAAACCACTCTTGTACAAAAGGTACTGGAATCACTGAAAGACATTCGGTGGAAAGGCTTTTTCACAAGAGAAATACGGGAGGGTTCAAAAAGAACAGGATTTGAAATCATCACCCACAATGGGAAAAAGGGCATTCTTGCACACGTGAACATCTCTTCAGGGCCGAAGGTTGGACGGTACAGGGTGAATTTGAGAGACATTGCTGACATTGCCGTGCCAGCCATAATCCCCTCTCGGGACGACATATTTATTATTATCGACGAGATCGGCACAATGGAGATGCACTCCTCCGCCTTTCGAGAAGCCCTGTTTCACGTTCTGGACGCTCCAGTGGTGGTATTTGGCACCGTGAAGGAACACGGTGACTATACAATTGAGAAAATAAAAAAACGGCCCGATGTATACCTTCTTCGAATTACCCCACAAAATAGAAATGAAATGGTGCAGGAGTGCCTGACCATTCTCCAAAGGTATCTTCATGAAATTTGAACTTTACTTTCCTTCGCTTTTCAGAGCCTTATATGCAAGCTTTGCCAGTCCACCCGCCGTGTGTGTTCTGAGCCTTTTGTTTGTCTCTGCTAACTCCCTCTGTATCCTGTGCTTTACAAGCTCTTCATCTGCACTGAGAATATTACGTACGGTCGCTGTTGAAATACCCAGGACCGATGCAATTTCACCTGCATTTTTCATGTATTCATTGTGATAAATCACGACGTATGCGGCTTCCATAAGAGAGGGTAGCCATGTAAGCCTCTTATATTCAAAAAGACGTCGTGGTCCTCCGAGCATCTCCAAGCATTTGGTGAACACCTCAAGAGCTCTCTTATCAATATCCTCCTCCACTGCTGTATTATCACGCACAGCATCTACCAGATGGACCACCATCATCACCTCCCGTGTTACACGTTCCCATTTCTTTTTTGAATAAACTCCTGAAGAGCAGAACCTACTTTTACAAGACCCCACTCGTCAATTTCCATGACATGAACTCTCGTATCATGGCCGCACATACGACATCCATCTATGCGCAACAACCGCACCTGCTCTCCCGGTGGCAAGCCGTAAAGAGACTGGTCGTATCGGTTG
The DNA here is from genome assembly GCA_024275095.1 of bacterium. Lineage (GTDB taxonomy): Bacteria > JAJRZV01 > JAJRZV01 > JAJRZV01 > JAJRZV01 > JAJRZV01. Next base: position 22,222 of record JAJRZV010000133.1, read on the forward strand.
AGAATTTCCTTCTTGGAAAGCACGATGGAACAATCCACGATATGGCTGATAGCATAGCCACCCGCTGCTTCTGCAGTGAGCTCCTCGTGACCACTGCGTTTCTGGGACACGAAAATTGCTGTCTGGTGCCACATCTTCATGAAGTTGTAAAGTGCTCTCACTGTCTGGCGAGCCAGCATTTCCCGGGCCTCGTACAACCCTGTAACCGAGTCAATGACGACAACTTTGACCCCGTACTTCTTTATCACCCGGGCGAGCGTGTCGATGAGGCACGATAAATCATCACGCAACACGGAATTCTGAGCTGCGTCCACCAGTACAATGCGATCTTCAAGTTCGTCAAATTTCAACTTCATTCCCGCGGCACGCAGTTTCAGCGAACTGAGCAAGAACTGAGCCGGTTGCTCCACTGTCACAATGCACGTGGTGTTTCCCATCGAAGCCTGTTTGAGTGCAAATTGTTCAGCCATTATGCTTTTCCCTGTATCTGGAATACCCGTTACATGAACAACGCATCCTTGCGGGTATCCTCCGAGCGGTTGTAATTCAGGTTGGCCTTCTTTATTAAAAACGGCCACAAAGAATAAATTATCAAGTCCGTCCACACCTGTTGGAAACCCTTTCAATTCTGGAACATACCCTTTCAGTTCGGAAGCGAGGTGCACGCTGTTCATGTGTGTAGCACCTGGTCCTCCCCTCATGGCATATATAAATTTAGGCATGGTATACATTCGTGACAAAAAGACCTGGAGCCAGAACGTGCAGTTAAAAACATTTCGTGGTATTCATACCCAATAACACGAGCGTGTCCGGGACGAAGGAGGTGAACAATGGACGGTAAAAAAATAGCAATACTCGTGGATCAGCAATACCAGGAACTGGAAGTATGGTATCCCTATTACAGGTTGAAAGAAGCCGGTCATACTGCAGTACTCGTCGGCCCTGAAAAAGGCAGAACCTATCCCTCCAAAACGGGGTATCCGGCTACTGCAGAAATGTCAGTTAAAGAAGCACTCGAAGAAGATTTTGATGGAGTCGTTATCCCGGGAGGTTACGCACCTGACCACCTGCGCAGACACCCCGATGTCGTGAAACTCGTGCGACAGATACACGAGCGGGGTGGAATCGTTGCCGCAATATGTCACGGTGGGTGGATTATTGCATCCGCAGGCATAGTAAAAAATCGGACCGCCACGTGTTTCTTCGCGATCAAAGATGATCTCGTAAACGCGGGAGCAAACTATGTGGATGAAGAGGTTGTTGTAGACGGGAATCTCATCACTTCACGCAAACCTGACGACCTTCCTGCGTTCATGAGAGAAATACTGAAGCAACTTTAAACGAAACAAATAAATAATAATAAGCTCCTCGACAAGGTGAAGCCCCTCCTTCTATTGAACAACCTCAGGTGTAACCTTTATCAACCGGCGTATCATGAGAATGGGCGGTTATATTTCATCTCACATTCTCATTGACACATGTTACTATTGTAGTAATAATGATGAATATAGTAATAAATAAGGTGCCACAGTACATGATTACATACTCAAATATTTAAAAAAAGAGGAGGTGTTGTATGACTGAAAAAAAGTACCCTTTTCAATCCACAGGAGAAATGCTGGAAAAACGCACGGAAGAAATGGGCGACAAAGAAATTCTCGCTTACTACGACGAAACCTATACCTACAAAGAATTTAACGCCTGTGTTAACAGTCTGGCCAACGGACTTAAAGCAATTGGTTTCGAAAAGGGCAATGTCCTCGCCACGTTTACTTACAATTCGCCACAAATGCTGTTCGCATTTTTCGCAGCCCATAAACTCGGAGGTGCTGTAACACCCATCAACATCGACTGGAAGGGAGAGGAAGTCGCCTATCAAATCAATCATTCCGAGGCAACACACCTGATAGTTGATGGTAATTTTCTCCCTGTGATAGAGGAAATCAAAGACCAGCTAACCGATCTGAAAGAAATTATTGTGGTAAGAGGAGACGACCTCAAATACATTTCTTACGACAAGCTTGTCGCACAATCGTCGCCGGAAAGAGAATTTCCACTGGAAGCCAAACTCGAGGACATGGCTTTTATTTATTACACATCCGGTACTACAGGAAAACCCAAAGGCGTTCCTCTCTTGCACCGTAATATCATCTCCTACTGGGCTGTTCCAGGTGGCGGAGGACCTGGAGCAGGAGGTGCCCTTGCCGGCGCAAACCTTACCTTTCTTATCATTTTACCCCTGTTCCACGTTAACGCCATGATGACGTCAATGAATTGTATATACGGCGGTATCCGCATGTGCCTGCGGCGTAGATTTTCTGCCCGAGAATTCTGGGCGGTGGTGGAACGTTACAAGGTGAACGTTGTTTCCGCCGTACCAGCGGTGTACAGCATTTTGCTGAAAGACGAAGAGAATTATAAGAAATATGATCGCAGTTCCCTGTTTCTGGCCATTACAGGAGCAGCAGAAATTTCACCTGAGACAATTAAAAAGTTCGAAGAAAAATTTGGTGTAATGGTGTATGAGGGTTACGGACTCACTGAAGGAACAGTCGCTTCAACCATGAATCCCATTGGTCAGCGCAAGGTTGGTTCAATTGGGAAACCACTGCCTGGACAGGAAGTGGCCGTCATGGACGATGACGGCAAACTGCTCGGTCCCAATGAAGTGGGTGAAATTGTAGTGCGCGGGGATAACGTGATGAAAGGATATTACAAAGATGAGGAGTCCACAAAAGGCACCATTGACGAACAGGGATGGCTCCACACCGGTGACATGGGTTACTACGACGACGACGGCTACTTCTTCATAGTGGGCAGAAAGAAAGACATGATCATCCGCGGTGGCGAAAACATCTACCCCAAAGAAATAGAAGATGTACTCTATGAACATCCGGATGTAATGGAATCGGCTGTTGTGCCTGTGCCTGATCCTATCATGGGAGAAGAAGTGGCAGCCTACATTGTACTGAGGGAGGGATCAAAGGTCACTGAAAGCGAGATAGAAGAATATTGTCGTTCTAAACTTGCAGATTACAAGGTTCCCAAATACATTAAATTCCTTAAAGAGCTGCCCAAGAGTCATATGGGTAAAATACTGAAGAGAGAGCTCAAGGAAATGGCCAAAAAAGATTTCGGTAGTGGATAAAAGAAAAAATGCAAATTGAAAACAGGCCGATATTTTTATACAACTCAGAGAATTAAATTCAGGGGGTGACTGTGAGAAGGAGAGGACGCAAACGCAGAAAAAATGTAGCTTATGTCGCGGGTGTGAGTATGACACCTGTAACGCGAACCCTCGGCAAACCACATAAAGAAGTGGCCGCAGAACTGCTGGCCGAGGCGCTGGAAGATGCTGGTTTGGAAAAAAATGATATTGACACACTTGTCGTAACGCCTCCCAACCTTGCAGGGCCACCTTCTTTCATGTTCGTATGTGCGCTCGCTGAATACTTAGACCTGCGTACAAAACACATCAATATGGTCGAATGTGGAGGTACGAGCGGCGCCATGGCAATCAAAACAGCGCTCAATGAGATATTCTTGGGTCGCACCGAATTCGCCGCCGTCATCGCCATTGACCAGCGTTTTGACCTTCAGCCGGGGCAGGTGGATATCAATGTGTTCATGCACGAGGCGCTGCAGACACAAATATGCTTGTACGGCCCTTACGACAGTCTTTACGGTATCGGAGCTCCTATCCCGTATTATGCCATGAGTGCACAACGATACATGGAAGAGTACGGAGCTACGGAAGAAGACTTCGCCCGTGTAGCTGTAATGCTGAGAAATCATGCATCTAAAAATCCACTTGCCGAGTACCGGGACCCTATTACCGTGGAAGACGTGCTCAACTCACGTTATCTCTCACCCCCGTTAAAGCTCCTCGATTGCAGTCCTTTTGCATCGGGTGGTGCATGCGTAATACTCGCCAATCCGTACGTCACGAGACCCTTGCCCAAACCGCCTGTATGGATTACGGGTGTGGGTGAGTGGCATGAACCCGATCACTTTATCCCCCAGAATGGCTCAATCACTTCTTTTACAAGTGTCAAAAAATCAGCTGAAGAAGCCTTTGAGCGTGCAGGGATGGAACCTGTTGATGTGGACGTGGCGGAAGTTTACGGAGTGTTTACAGCTACAGAGCTTATGATCTATGAAGATCTGGGCATCTTCCCACCTGGTGAAGGCTATATAGCCGTGAAAGAAGGCAAGGCCACGTACGGAGGAAACGTGGTTATGAATCCGAGTGGTGGAAGGCTCTCGCTCGGCCACCCTGCTGCTGCGACTCCGGTAATGGAAATGGTGGAAGTTGTCAGACAGCTGCGCGGCGAATGCGGTGAAAGGCAGGTGCCGGGGGCCAGGTGCGGTCTGGTCCACGCAGAACACGGCATGCTTAACGGTTCAATTGTTTTTGTTCTGGAGGTGTGAAGTGAAGGAACTTATTACCAAGGTAACCTGGAATAGTATTCAGCATTACGGTGACAGTGCCTCGGTCAAATACTATGAATTTCTTAAAAACCGAATTTTTCGAACAACCTACTGCGATACCTGCCAGAAACGATGGTTCCCTCCGAGAAAGTATTGTCCCAACTGCTTTAAGGAAATGTTCAAATGGGTGGAAATGGCAAACACCGGCACTTTATACGCATTTACACAGCAGGAAAGGTCCCTGCGTTTTGGTAAACCCGATGTCATAGGAATTGTCGAACTTGACACCGGCGAGAGGCTGCTCACCAAGATCAACGCACCCTTCGAGGAATTAAAAATTGGTATGAGGGTGAAACTGGAATACATAGAAATTGATGAAAACATTACTCTTCATTCTTTCAGTCCTGTAAAATAATAGCCCCATGGGGTTTCTGACAGAGGAGATATTTGCCCCCGACCTGTTCAGGGGACATGTTGTTGTGGTTACGGGGGGTGGCACGGGCATAGGGCTGGCCATAGCCGAGGAATTCGGCTCGCTCGGGGCCTCGCTCGCTATATGCAGTCGGAAAGAAAAAAACTTTAAGCCCGCAGTTGAGTATTTCCAGGGGAAAGGGTATCCGTGTATTGGAGCATCATGTGATATCCGGGAATATGAACAGGTAGAAGAATTTATTGAGACTGTACTGAACGAATACGGAAGAATAGACGTTCTCGTAAATAATGCAGGAGGGCAATTTCCATCTCCTGTAGAAAACATGTCCCCAAGAGGGTGGGCCACTGTCATCAACAACAACCTTAACGGGACATTTAACGTTACATTCGCTGCCGCCAAAAAAAGCATGATCCCCAATAAAAAGGGTTGCATTGTAAATATTGTGGCCAACATGTGGAATGGCTTCCCGGGACTTGCACACACCGGAGCTGCACGTGCAGGTGTTGTTAACCTGACCATGACCCTCGCGGTAGAATGGGCTCAGTATAATATACGCGTCAACGCTGTCGCTCCCGGAACAATCGCCACATCGGGCATGCGTGTATACCCCCGCGAAGTCGTGGAAATGGCAAGGCAGTGGATTCCTCTCAAGCGGTACGGTACTGCACGAGAGGTGGCGCTTGCAGTGGTTTTTCTGGCCTCTCCTGCCGCATCATTCATTACCGGGACAACGCTGCGTGTGGATGGTGGTGAAAGCATTTATGGCACTAGATGGATTATCCCCGACAATGAAGAAGCGAAGAAACTGAGTCAGGAAATTCTCCAGAAGGTGCTCCGGGAAGCAGAAGAAAGCTGATAACCCTTCCCTTTGAACCTTCGACGACTCTTTTGTTATATAAAGAACAAAACTTTCAGCGGGAGGCGTAAAATGCCAGAATACAAATTCATCACCGTTGAGAAAAAGGGTGAAGGCGTAGCTCAGGTAACAA
>JAJRZV010000021.1 GCA_024275095.1 bacterium
AAAAAAAATCCCCGGACCCGAATGCTCAGGCCCGGGGATGCCGTTTTCCATCCTCGGTCGTCCCCTTCCCCCAGTCCACGAGGGGCGGAGACCTATGTCCGGATGAGCAGGTCTTCCGGCTTCCGGATCATCCTACTCGCCGCGCCTTCCCGTCCTTAACGGACAGTGGCATTCGTGCGGCTTTCGTCCCCGGTCACGGCGGCGGGTCCGCGACGGATTCTCACCGTCTTCCCTTTTAAGGCCCTCTCAGGCCACTCATCCGTGGCAAAATAAAATACTCACTCTGCTTGATTTGGTCAAGCCTTTTGTTTCAAGTCCGCAACAATACGAACAAGCAACCCCAAAATACGCTCAAAATTATGGTCGCTTTTATCCACCCACAACCGACGTTATCACGTGCGTGAAGTTCACCCCCGCGCATGCATTGTCATAAACGTGTGCGCACAACTCTTTCATCCTGCAAAACCTCATCAATGTCCACCAAGGAGAGACCAACCCAAAAACGTCGGACAAAACTTCTACAACAACCTCTTCTCGCCCTCGATCTTCTTTATATCCGTGATGTCCTGTGTCACTTCCAGAGACCCCAGGTAATTCCCGCTTTTATTGCGAACAGCAAAGTAACGGATATGAATCAACCTGCCTCCCAGCTCAATCCAGAACTCGGCCGCATCCCTGCGCCCGCTTTTGAAATCCTCCAGTATTTGGTTGACCACGTGAATGCTCTTTTGAGGGTGACACTGCTGGACCTTGCGCCCGATTATTGCTTTTGTTCTCGGGAAAATTCTTTCCCGTGACTCGCTGAAATAGCGGACAGTATCTTCTTTATCCACAAATGTAATATCCAGGGGTAGCGTGTTGAAAATCGCTTCAACCTCTTCCTTTGATAAGTTCCCTGTCTTGAAAGAAACCTTTTCTTTCGCGTCGGATTCGTAGATCATTGAAGGTGTCTCCGTTCTTTCACTGACAACAATTGCCATTGCAGAGGGGGGAGTGAAGCAACAATACCCAAGTTCGTCAAATTGACGCCTTATCTCCTTCCACTCGCCTTCTTCTATAACCTTCAAAGATGCAGGGAAAAGGATGTTGTTCTCCTTGTAAAAATGGCTTGAAAGCATATCGGCAAGGGCTGTCGCCACCTCCTCCAGTTGCTCCGCAAAGTCTTTAAAGTCCATATCACCGAAAGCATCAACAAGCCTGTAAACTTTCTTTTTAATCCCTCTTATCTCATTGTGCTCGCTCCACATGATCGCAGGGGGCTGTGTAATTCCGTGTTTCTCAAGATACGGAAACAGGATGTTTTCTTCCCGCAAATAGTGGCTTTCGGACTCCTTGAAATGCTCCGCAATGTGGTTTAGTTGCGTCACGTTTTCACCGGCAGAGTCGAAATCCCTGGCGCTCTTTATCTTCATCGCGGTATTTTTCAATTCCCCGGCGAACTTCAGAAGCATCTTGTGCTCTTCCATGAGTATATGAACCGGATGCCCCGCCGGCGCCAACACCTTCCCTTTCTCAAGTGACTCTCGAAACACTGCAATGTGAACATCACAAAGCCTCTGCACCTCTTCCCTCGGCATGCCTTCATTTACAAGTTCCTCTTCCATCTGTGCGATCTCAGTCGGCGTCACATCTTTCATCAATTCCTGGAACTCTTGCTTTATCTCCTCAAAGTCCGCTCCCTCGTGCAATCTTTTTATTAACTTCTTCAGCACTTCTTTCCTGTCAAACAATTCACTCACAACACGACCTCCTTTTCTGTATTTGTTCCTTCTGTGATTGTACCATCCCCATCGGGAACAGGAGACTTCGCACAATGGAACCCGGTCCAGTCATACCAACCAGTGTAACCTTCCCCCGTATTTCACACAACCGGCAGGGGTTCACCCGCCTTCTTCGGTTACGAAAATTAATATCGTCGAGTTTTTTTAATGAGTCAGCACATAACGTTATATGACAGTGAATTTGAATTTTTTAGATTAACTGGTTTGAATTATTCCGGTATTTTTTCAGCGGTGACAACAAATAGCGTATCTGAATAACGTGCCAATCCGATTTTGCGAAGAGCTTTTGATAATAATGGAACTTGGCCGTAATAAATATATTCCAATACTTGGAATCCAAGACCCTGGAGCATTTCTTTTATATGATTTGTTGTGCATACATGGCGAACAAATTTGTGTATTGCCCGCCCAATTTTTGTTTTGTATTTTGTCCCTGGCTTCTGAACTGTTTAAATTCCTAAGTTCGCCCTGACTCATCTTATACAGTTGTGTTTAAAAAGTTCTTATAAATCAACGTGTTATGGATACGCAATTTTCTTTTGGCACCACGTTTTTCTATCGCAGGAAAGAAAGGGTGTTTATTTAGTTTTCTTTCTCTACGGGTATCAAAATGCGTTGACCCGGAATGTTCCATTACCTCTCACCCAACGTGCTTTTCGGTTCGAACAGGGGTATAACTACACCTGCGAAAGCCTGGTAATTGATGGAAGCCTCTTCACACGCTCCGCAAACCTGTAATCCGCTGTAATAAGTTTCTTCTTTTCTCTTACGGCCAGAGCGAGAAAATATGCGTCATAAACGGTAATATCATACTTACAGGCAATTTCAATTGAATAACGCAAAACCTCCTGATCAGCACCTCTCACTTCAACACCCAGCGCAATTATACTATCAACTGCCTCCTTAACATCATTTGCATCCAGGCTCCTGTTGTACCTTAAGGCATTTGCAAGCTCGTAAAGCAAAAGGTCCGGGACTATCCCACGCCACCTGCCCTCTGCTATCCTGTCCCTCACAGCAATGGCTTTTTCAAGATCCCCTTCATCGTATTCGCTGAACCACTTCACTACCACCGAGGTGTCTATCACAAAGGACCTCATTTTTTTCCTTCACGAATCTTTCTGAGTACACGAACACCATCCCACCCGCCAGCTTTTGCACGAAGTCTCTCCTGAACCTCAACCGCCCTTCTGGCTCTTTCCCTTCTGAGTTTTTCCTCTCGCATCCTTTCGTATTCCCTGATGAACATCTCCGCTGCTTCTCTCAACAAATGGCTCCGGCTTTTCTTCTCCGCCTTCGCAATCTCGTCCAGCTTTTTTATCATCTCCTCGTTCATAACCGTATTTATGCGTATCATAATTCCACCTCTAATATTACACATTTTTGTTGTGTATCATAAATCGCTCCCCTCACCCCTGTCAACGGCGTTTCATCAACCAGAAGCAACCCGGGGTCTGGTCTCAACATTTGACAAAAGATTGTCTGCTTCCACCGGTGTACCGTCCCGGGCGATACCGGGTACCGTCTGGCCGCCTCCTCAACCGATAGCCCGCCTCTCGAAACCGCAAGCACAACCTCAAGCTTCTGCTCCAGCGGTATCTCTGCCTTCCTGCCCGTGGCTCACCTCCTCATTTGAAACTGTTTCTATTTTATCCCTGACCTTTGAACTGATTGAATTCCTGCCAGTTTTTCTTTTTCTATTTTCGCCCTGAAGGCCCCGAGCCTGCTCGTGAGGTCTCACTTAT
>JAJRZV010000134.1 GCA_024275095.1 bacterium
TTAGGCTTCCCCATGAAAGTGACACTATATTATGAAAGATTTAATAGTCAAGTAATAAATTAAAAACCTTGATGTTATAGAGATGTTGAGAGCCACACTCCAACCACAGTGACATATTGAAACAGTATTGATATATTTACGCATATGCTCGCCCGAGTAATGGATTTTTCTCTTGCATCCATACTTATATTGTTATTCAGTCCCTTGTTTCTCATCATTTCTCTTCTCATCTACATAGAAGACGGCTCACCGATTCTTTTCTCTCAGGAGCGTCTCGGCCAGGGAGGTAAAACATTTCGAATATTGAAATTCCGCACCATGAAAAAAAACACGGCGGGACCCCTCATCACTGCTGCAAACGATACGCGGGTGACGCGCGTGGGAAAGGTGCTCCGGCGCTGGCGCCTGGATGAATTGCCTCAGCTGATCAACGTGCTGAAAGGAGAAATGAGTCTGGTAGGCCCGAGGCCGGAAGTTCCCGAATTTGCATGGGCTTACAAAGGACCTTATCAAGAGGTTCTCTCTGTAAAACCGGGCATTACAGGACCAACACAACTTGCTTTTAAAAACGAAGAGGAAATGCTCGCACATGCCAGAAATGTGGAGGAATTTTACAGCAATCGCATTCTTCCGCAAAAGCTCCAAATGGACCTTCAATACGTGTATCGCAAAAGCGTGTGGTATGATTTAAAAATCCTCTTGCACACTCTGGCGGCACTCGTGAGGACAAAATAATAATGCTCAGTGAATTTACCAGACGCCTCTTTAAAGCCCTGATGGACGTGGCCCTGGCAACAGCAGCTTATCCGCTGGCGTATTTGTTCAGATATAACATTAAGCCCGAGCCCGAACTTTTTCCCCAGATGTGGATTACCCTTCCTATCGTGGCTGCATCACGTTTTGTGTTTCTGTATCGCTTTGGCACCTTCCGTTCATTCCTGGCCTACGCAGGAATTAACGATATCAAAAACATTATTTCCGCAGTGACGCTCTCCAGCCTCCTAAACATCGTGGCCATCGCGTTTACCTTCCACTTTCAGGGCTTTTCGAGGGCAGTGTTTCTGCTGGACTGGATGTTTGCCATTGTGCTTCTTTCAGGTGTCCGCCTTGCATACCGGCTTTACAGGGACGTGGCCGCACCTGAAATTCCCGCCAACGGCGCTACCCCCAAAAGAGCTGTCATTGTCGGGGCAACAGACCTCGCTGAACACTTCATACGGTATTCGAGAACGCATCCGGGCGGAGAACACATTATCGCCATTGCTGACACCCCCGAGCGCAAAGGGCTGGAAATATCCGGGGTTCCCGTGTCGTGTACCATTGATGAGCTACCTCGCTTTGTGATACGGCACAACGTTGAACTCGTTATTTTCGCCTACCCATCTGGACAGGAAGAACAGGTCAGCAAAATCGTTCGTCAACTTGCCCACCACGGTGTTGCATTCAAAACAGTACCGGACCCATCCAATACCCGGGGTGGGCCCGCAGTAATACGCGACCTGGATGTGGCAGACCTCTACCGCCGCGAGCCCATATCCATTGATACAGCGAGACTCAAACACTCCTTAAAAAATGCGTGTGTACTTGTAACCGGTGCGGCAGGTTCTATCGGAGCAGAACTTTCAAAACAGCTGGCTGCACTGAATCCGGAACGCATAATCCTTCTCGACCGCTCGGAAAGCGGTCTCTTTCACCTTCTTGAAGAATTCAAACGCACGTGTTCTAACGGGCGACTCGAACCTGTACTTGCAGACATTTGCAACAGCGAGCGAATTCACCGGATACTCCAGAAGTATTTTCCCGAATTTATTTTTCATGCAGCCGCTTACAAGCACGTTCCTCTTATGGAGGTCAGCCCCTCGGAAGCCCTGCTGGTCAACGTAATTGGAACCTTCAGGTTGCTGGAGGAAGCAAAACGCTCAGGAGTTAAAAAATTCCTTTATATATCCACAGATAAAGCCATCCAGCCGGTGAGCGTTATGGGTGCTACCAAGTACCTTGCGGAGAGGGTGGTGGAAGCATTTGCACAGGAGGATTTTCACACAGTAATTGTGCGTTTCGGTAACGTAATGGACAGTATAGGCAGTGTAATCCCCATCTTCCGGGAACAGATCCGCCGGGGCGGTCCCATTGAAGTCACCCATCCTGAGGCCAAGAGATACTTCATGAGCGTGGAAGAAGCCGTCATGCTGGTACTTCAGGCTTTCATTATGGGTGGAAAAGGGGAAGTGTTCGTGCTCGACATGGGAGAGCCTGTAAACATTACGGAACTGGCCGAAAGAATGATTTCACTGGCCGGGCTCACGCCTCACAGGGATGTTGAAATCAAATTTACAGGCCTCAGGCCCGGAGAGCGGGTGGAAGAAGAACTGTTTGATAAAGCAGAAAAACCAATATTAACCTCTCATCCTCGCATTCTTCATGCCTTTCGAAAAAGTCCCGTAAACAAAGAGTTATTAAAAGAAGTAAAAAAAATAGCTTCTCAAGCACCCTTTCCAGATGACCAGGAAGCATTACAGTTTCTCCAGGACTATGTCCCTTCCTTTCAGGGTAAGAAAAATAACTTTTCCAAATAAATTCTTGACAGCCCTGCGTAAAGATGAAAAAATATCAGTAAAATTCAAGAATAAATCCCGAGGAGGGATCTGATGAGGTGGGGTAAACTTTTAGGGTCTTTATTTGTTGTTATTTTGGTCGGGGCGTGCGCGCGACAGCCGACGCCCCTCGAAGAATATTTACAGGGACGGGTAGAGGGGCCTGTTGCATACATTCCCGACATTCAGGTGCTCACTATAGCTGAGCGGGTACCGGTGAACAACGATGGAACATTTCAGGCGCTCACGCCCACAGACGGAATCAATACTCTCATGGTTGTATCACCCGAAAGCCAGCGCCCCCTGATGCTGGGAATATTCTTTCCTGAAAAATACTACAGGCCCGGTATTGCCCGATTTGTCGGCGTGGCACCGGTCGTGGACGCTGAAAGCACGGCTCTCGCCCTCGTGCTCATGAACCCGTTCTTCGTCGGAGTCTCTGATAAATCAAGGGCGGAGATGGCCGAAGTGATCGTTTCTCTCCCGGAATTCCAGGATCTCGTAAACGCTATTGAAAAAGCAGCAGACGAGGACCCCTACCGCGTCCTGGATGCTTCACGCCACCCGGAAATTTACCGGATGGCCGTTGACATCCTTCCAAGAGCACTTGAGGCCCGATTTGGCACCAGCGAAATCCGGTACCGGCGTAGCGGTGTCACCATTGATGATTCAAGACCGTGGGTGGAGTGTCCTGATGGCACAAGCATCAACTTCATCAATCCCACCATGGTGTATTACTGGGCAGATATCGTGCAGTACGACTTTGTTAATGCTGGAGCATCCTGTGCAGATCCTGCAGAGCACTACATTCTCCCCAAAACGCGATTTTACGACCTGACCTGCGTGTTTGAGGACATTTCCTGTGTGCTGGACCTGTTCCAGGTTCCACCGGAAGACACGCCCATGGATAATTTCCCGCCGGGTGAAGCTCACCTCGTGAGCATGTACAAGGGCTTTGGTGACTACACCATTGGACCTGCAACCTGCGGGGCAAAGAAATACGCCATGCTGGCCAACCTGTGGCAGGCTATCAAATACATCCTTACCCTCGCCACCAGCGCAGGCAATCTCCTGCCTGAGGGGCACCTCGTGGTTACCGGTCTCAATGCCATCATGGACGAAAGCAAACAGGCGGAATTTAAAGAGGCACTGCACTCTCTGGACATGTGGACAGCCATCGACTACATCATGGGAATCGTCGGGCTCTTCAAGGACCAGATCGTGAGCTACCTGGCTGACCAATTTGGTGCTGATGCAGCTGATACCTTACTGAGCGCGGCATCGACGGTACTGGCGGACGTGTTCAAGTTCGCTTCCATGGCCTACGAGCTCTCCTCGAGAACGGGGCCCTTCTTCTACGATTTGCTCACCGTTCCAGAGTACTCCGCTTATTTCGTGGACCCGGATGGCGGATGCCTGGTGGACGGAACCCCCATCATCGTCAAAACACTGCCCTCCATTATTTCTCCCGGAGGGAAGCTGGTGCTGCTCGGCTTCTTCTTCGGCAATGACAAGACCGCGGGAACTGTATATGTGGGAGGAACCGAGGCTCCCGTGGTTTTTGACTGGAGAGAAACCAACATCACGGTACAGGTGCCGCTCAACGTGGTGAACAATGCAGTATACGTGGTGGTCAACGGCAAGAAGAGCAATGTAATACGCATGAGAATCAAAACATCGGGCGCTGCTCAGGACGAAGGGGGTGGCTGCGTCATGGCTGGAGAGGGCGCATCAGTTCACCCCCTCTATGGCTTGATATTCCTTCTTCCCGGACTCACAATACTCGCTCTCAGACGCAGGTTCCGGTAAAAAACATATAGATAACTGCAGAAAGGAATTACCCCCACCCTTTCTTGGGTGGGGTTTTTTTATTTAATTATTCCTGCTGCCAAACGAGGAAAATCGTGACATCGAGGTGCGAGAATTTCTCATTTCTCGCACCCGATTTATTTTATCCTCGTGCTTAAAACAAAACTACCATGGAAAA
>JAJRZV010000135.1 GCA_024275095.1 bacterium
CCCTTTCTTGGGTGGGGTTTTTTTATTTAATTATTCCTGCTGCCAAACGAGGAAAATCGTGACATCGAGGTGCGAGAATTTCTCATTTCTCGCACCCGATTTATTTTATCCTCGTGCTTAAAACAAAACTACCATGGAAAAAAGAGGCGCATTGCTGAAGAATAATCAAAAAGATTACCGAGATCCTCCGATTCCTGAAACAGATAGTCAAGGCCCGGTACAATAAAACTCCCGAACCGAAGACTCAAAAATGCAAATACCTTGTTTACAGAATACAGGTCCGGGAAGTTGAAATCCTGATAAGAAGGACGCGTATCCTGATCAAAACAAAAGCCCCCTACTGTAATCTCTGCCAGGTTCACCTTGAGGGCCCCGTTGAAAGAAGGATCCTGGAATCCTGTATAAACAAGTGTGTAATAATCTGGAAGTGAAGAGGGGACGGAAATGCAATCATAAGGAATGGACAGTCCGGTCACTGTTTCCCCGTAGAAGGTAATCGAGTCAGGAAAGTGAGGGCTGTCTCCTGCGTTAATGTAAAAATCCCCGCTGAACTCGTCCTTTATCTCCCCTTCGATCATGAAGGAGATGTTTCCCAGAACAGGGTCCTTGTACCAGTAAGGCACAAGCTCCCGCAGCGGCTTGGGTTGAGGTGGATTGGGAAATCCGCCGGCGGTTGCAGGTCCTGCGAAAAACGCCATGGGCTGAATGGCGATAATATCCGGAACGGCTTCCTCTCCCATGGCCAGAAGAAAACCGTTGATTTCGCTGATGTGAAACCAGGTAAGAGCCTCTGCACTCTCCCCGCGCATGTGAGCGCTCAAGCGCAGCAAAAGATCGTTGGCCTGATCCAGAAGGTCCTGCGTCACCCAGTAGGGGATGTCAAAAGAATACGGCTGTACGGTATAGGGTTTCGCATAGACCTCAACCTCTCCGTCAAAATTGATGCAAACAGTATCCCCGTAATCGAGTGTGCCATCCCCGTTATCGTAAAAGCGGACAAAGGAGCGCTTATCACGTCCTTCGCGTGAAAGCGTATCCACAAGAGAAGCCAGCTTCTCGCTGACATCCGCCATGCGTTCCGGGATGTTTTCAAACCGTGCTTTTTCCAGAGGATCAGGATGCCAGTTGAGAAAATTCGGGCTCATCTCCATGAAATTACCGAGCGTGCGGAGAAGATAAATAAAACGATCCGTTCTGATAAGGGTGTAAAGGTCCATCACAGAAGAAATATTGATACTGAGGTCATGCGAAAACATCAAATCCATCGCCGAGAGCAATGCACCGCTGAAAGCAGAAAATACAATGGACTCTGTTGCACCCATCAGTCCTCGCAGGTGAACTGAAATGCTCACCGTGGAACCAAAATTTACCTGAAGAGGAAAATCCTCCACGTAGACACGGCACCCTTTTCGCCATACCACATCCGATGATTCGTACATCATGCTCGCAAACTCTTCCACGGGTTCCAGAAGTTCGCGAAGAAACGTATCCACAATTTGGGAAATATCCAGCGCTGAAATGTCTGATTGAATAATTGAAAACAGGTTGTTGATCGCGTTTATTTCCCTGGCTATACCCTGAAATCCAACCAGCTGACGCACAAGATGTGCCTCACACATCTGAGGATGCTTTTCAAGCACCTCCTTCACAAGTCGTTTTGCACCGTCCACATTCATTTCCTGAAGCTTGGTAAGGGCTTCCTGAAGGCGAGGGTCCAGCCCGCCGGATGAACACGATGCAACCACCACTCCCAGAACCACGAAGCAGACTTTAATCCTGAGCCGCAAGGGTGTTGAAAAATGAATCGAGAAATGTTGCAAACTCCACCTTTTTAATAAGGAAAAAAGAATTCTTCTTTTTTCCCGGCTCTTCAAAAATTGTTTTTCCACGCTGGTCCCCACCTACAATTATATCGCCATAGACCTCCTCCTTCCATACGCAAGAAGGATTCAATGCACAAAATATTGCAAGTGGATCATGAAGGTGAAATACGCGTTTTCCCAGGAGCCTTTCGTGGAAAGAAACGTAATGGTAAAGGAGGTCACGATAAAAACGATGGTCTTCTGCTGGAACGCGCCTGTAAAACGTACTTTCTTCCACTGTTATCCGGGAGGTCACATCGAGGGGAAGCACCACGAGAGAAGCCCTGCTTCGAAAAAGCACGCGTACAGCCATCGGATCAAAATACGCGTTGAACTCCGCCCAGGGGGTCACATTGCCCGGGCCCGAAGCACCGCCCATCCACACAATTTGACCCGCCCTGGCAAGAATGCCAGGACATGTTTGTTCGGCTCGAGCCAGGTTGGTGGCCGGCCCAGTTGCCATTATCAAGAGGTCGGAACCATATCTCTCCACTGTCTGAATGAGAAAAGAAGAAGCATCCGCACTGTGAACACCTGGTGCATCCATTTCATTCACTCTTAACCGTCCCAGTCCTTCGGGACCGTGAACATGTTCTGCATTTTCGACCGGAGGAGAAAGGGGGCCCCGGAGATCGGAAGCAACAGGGATCGACGCCTTGCCTGCTCGCCTGAGAATAAACACAGCATTTTTCGCTGCGCGCCGAGGCGAAGTGTTTCCGCCCGTGGTTGTAACACCCACTAACCGGGGAGCACCCCTGTATCGACAAAGATAGAGGATGGCAAGCGCATCGTCCACACCAGGATCACAATCGAGAATCACAAACTTCACCAGCCCATCCTGAAAAGATTTTCTTTATCCAGGCGCCACAGGCCCGCCTCTTTGGCATAACGAATGGCCTCTTTATACTCATCACCCGTAATGCGCCGGGCAATCTCCTGGTAATTGCCTGCACGATAAAGGGGTCTGTACTGGTCCATAATGTTGATGTAGGTGTCGCGTGAAATTTCTTCTGCAATGAAGCGCAATATTTCACGCGTCTCATCAAGATGGCCTGGCATAACCAGATGGCGCACTAAGAGACCTCTTACAGCAATCCCTTTTCTGTCGAGAACAAGATCACCAACCTGATTGTGCATTTCCTTCAATGCAGCACGTGCAACTGATGGATAGTCAGGAGCAATCGAATACTTGAGGGCCGTCTCCTCCTTCCAGTACTTAAAATCGGGCATGTATATATCCACCAATCCTTCAAGTATTTTCAGGGTCTCAACACTGTCATATCCGCCCGTGTTGTACACGATGGGTATCTTCAAGCCCTTTTCACGTGCTCGGATGATTGCTTCTGCCACGGAATGGGCCACATGCGTGGGTGTGACAAAATTGATGTTGTGGCAACCCCTTGCTTGAAGAAACATCATCATTTCAACGAGTTCCTCTACCGACACTTCGTATCCATGCCCCTGCTGGGAAATGTCATGGTTCTGACAGAACACGCATTTCAAATTGCAGTAAGCAAAAAATATGGTGCCAGACCCACCCCTGCCCACCAGGGGTGCTTCCTCCCCGAAATGCGGACCATAACTGGCAACGCGAGGGTTCAGGCCTGTCTTGCAGATGCCTTTCTGGCCCGCGCTGCGTTCCACCTCGCACCGGCGCGGGCACAGGCGACAGGGAGAAGCCAAACGATAGATTTTTCTGATTCGCTCTTCCATTTTTAATTCACAAAACCCTCCTTCTTACTCCCCGGGTGTGAGGTAAATCACATTTTACCCTGATGCCTGTTGGTATTATAATAATACGCAGCTCGAGGGAGTGTCTGTAAATATTACCGGAGGTGACGGAATGAACAGAATGAAACATTTTTGTGTGTTTCCCGTATTAATCATTGCAGGAGTAATTATAAGCGTTTTTCAGGGATGTTCGTGTTCAGGAGGCTCCGGCCGCGCAAACCTTTTGCCTCCTCCTGCCAATCTCACCGTCACGTTAACAAACAATAACAAAGTTTCCCTTTCATGGGATGCGCTTGAAGGGTTTACGGACATCTCCTACGTGGTGGCAAAAGGAACAAGTTCACAGGAGGTATCTCCTATCGGCGTTACCGTAGCAACCTCATACTTAGATGAAGATGTACAAGCTGGCAATACGTATTACTATGCGGTGGCTGCCCAGAATGCAAAGGGCAATACAGGCCAATTCACGGAACCGGTCAGCATCACCATTCCTTTACCCTCAACTCCGCCCAACACATATACTGAATGTACACCAGGCGACACGCAACCCTGTGGTTACTCAACCGGGGAATGTGAACAGGGCACGCAGACCTGCCAGAGTGACGGCACCTGGGGTGCATGCGTGGGCGCGGTGTGGCCGACTGCTGAAGTCTGCGACGGCCTGGACAACGACTGCGACGGCTACATTGATGAAGGCTTAGATGCGTGTTATTGCAGAAGCATTTCGGACGCTCTTGTACTTCTGGACAGCACTCCTCCTGAAAATGTTACCCTCACGGCGGGCACTGTCGACTTCTCCTATACCATCGGCTACCATCTCGTGGCCACCAGCACAACCGAGGTCACAGCCGTGATTTACGACTCCTTTCTCAACAAGGTCACTTCCGTGGGAGCAATCCAGATTTCCGCTGGCTGCGGTACTGCTGTGTTGAACTTCTCTTACAATGTAACATCAGGGATGACCGCTGTCGGCGCCGCTGCGGAAATGGACATCCCTTCAGGTGTATTCAAGGACGGGAACTTTTATCCGGTCGAGAGCACCACGACAAGTTACGTAACATTGCTCACGGCCTCACCAGCGAATCATTCCCTTGTTGATGCCACGCCGTTTGTGAACACTGTCACCGGAAGGGCTTACACCTCCATCTCATCGTCGATCATCACGCGTGTGGACATGCTTTCATATTCCAACAATTCCAACGAAACAGACTCCACGAACACCTGGATTCTCACGGGCTCATCTCAGGTCTTCACACTGGCAACGAACTTCCCTCTTTCGTGTACAACGTATCAAATTCACACCCTCGTAACCATTGAAAATCCCTCCGATAGTACACAAATGCTCGACGGCTTTCACCTGGCTTA
>JAJRZV010000022.1 GCA_024275095.1 bacterium
ACGTGGTTTTACTTAGCCTGATAGGAGGGCGTTAGTCTAAAAACAAGAAACTCACTGATTGAGAATTGGAGAAAATTCGCTTGGAATTCAGGCCTTTAAGCCCTGTTTTACGTGCTTATGGGATGACTGTGCATTTGTGTCGCCTGATCCACGCTTTCACGAAGCTTACGGAATTCATCTGGTCGGATCGCCCGTGCTCCCGATTCCCTCAACTGCTCGGCCAGCTTCCTTTCGATTTTAGCGAATTCTTCCTTGAGACTGTCCTTGAGCTCTTCAAATTCCTCAGCTTTCTTCTTAAGCTCAATCAGGGCCTGCTTACCTTCCGAGAACGCCTCTTTAACCTTAACAGAGGATGCAATTAACTTATCATAAAGGGAAAAAAAGTCGTAGAAAAACTCCTTATTCTGTTTTGACGTGTAAACCCGTTGGTTTTTCAAATCATCTTCATATTGATCAATAAACGCCTCCAATTTTTTAAGATAATACTTGGCAAAAGAGACAACCTGGGAGCACTTTCTGGAATCGGCGTCAAAATCCACCTGCTTTTGCAGCTTCTCTTCCACTCCGTGATCTTTGTAAAACTTCAGCCTGAATTCCGCGTCCCGTTTTTTGTCCTCGCACTCCTTTTTCTTCTCTTCAGTGCTTGAGAGTTCCTTTAATTTATCAACGCGTTCAGCGACTTTTTGACGTTGCGCGTCAATGCGTGAACGAACCCCGGACAGTTTCTCGCCGACCAATTTTTCCACCAGGTCCTTTTCAAATCCCTCACCGGTAGCGGAGAGATCTTTTTGACCGAAATAGATGGGCTTGTGCAGAATGGTTTCCCGAATGGAAATACCGGGTTGGACCACGCCATCAATGTACACATCCGGCGTTTCCCTGTTGATACGCCGGATTTCATAGCGCTGTCCCCGCCGGTCAACAGCCCGGACTGTCACCTTCCCACCGCTGCCCAAAACATGGTCAACAAGACAAATCTTGTACTCGGTGTCCAGCGCCTTATCCCCAAAGGGAATATCCAAGGCATAGCGAATCACCTCCAGAATGGATGATTTGCCACTGCCCCGGATGCCAACGAGAGTATTCAGTTCCGGTGAAAGGTTGATCGTTTCGCCATTCAGTACACCGCCATCAAAAGACACACTCAGGATATGTGAATGTTTATGTTTTTTGGGTTCGGCGGCCACGCGGTTCACATGGTCCAGAAGGACGTACTTGACCGCCTCAAAGGTGAAATCACCCATTTTCAGAAAATAGGGTTTCCCTTGTCCGATCTGGTCGATAGCCTTGGGGTCTGAGCCTTCAACCTCTGCTGGGTACCATGAACCAAGCCACTGTTGCACTTTGTCTCTCAAGTTCCTTGTGCGTACTTTCTGAAACCCAAGCGTTTTATTACGTACTATCATGTACCGGTCATCTTGCCAATCACTCAGTTTCCCTCCCTTCATTTCTTCCCATAGCCCTTTGGGTTCTTCAACATGGGCAAATATCAGGAAGAAATCACGGGAAACCTTTTCCAGTTCAGCGACTACCTGAAGAAGATTCTTGTCACTCCGGAAATTTCCATTCTAATACTGCTCAGGGGTTTTGCCGGAAAACATGGCGGTGATAAAGGGCGTAATATAATTCTGCCCGTTTTCCAACCATTGATCGTTGAAAACGACAATGGTGTGGACACCGTTTGCTCCGTCATTGATAAAAAGTTCCACCCCAGGAAGCAGAAAAATTCCATTTTTCCGCGCTGTTTTTCGTAACGCCTTGAATTCATCCCAATCGAACTTGTTGTGGTTGGTTATAACCCCGGCTCCAATTCCAGCGGACTTCAGCGCATCGACATAGCCCGAATAGTAATAGTTATCATCACCCGTATATGAAAACTCCTTGTCTGCCCTGGTGTGCAGGTGAAAATCTGTTCGCAGCCATCGGCTGCCGTGGGGAAAAAACTTGCCCGATTCAGTTGTTGAGGACATCAGGATAACTCCTTATTAAGTTGCCAGTAAGGAGGTCTTGCATCAGGTCGGTTTTGAGGTCGCGAAGTTCTTTTAATCTTATAAGAATTGTAGCTTTTCATGTAGTCGCCTCCTTCTTATTCTGTGGTGAGTTATGCGGTATAAATTGCTTTTCCCGCATCCACTGTAATGCGCTTAACCACCTTTCTTCAGGAATTCTTCTTTTCGATTTATGCCAGTTTTCCAGGACCTAATGCAAGATTTTCTCATCTGTAACCGAACTGTCCTGTTTAATAAGATCATTCCAGGCACTATAGAGCGTCGCAACGATTTCGCATTGTTCAGTATCTAATTTTTGGAAGGCAGTAATAATTCTTCTAAATGTATCTTTTATAGCAGCGAAATAGCGGTCAAAGTATTGGGCGTGTCCACCTGATTTCTCCAGAGGAATATAGGTGTAGCGACCGTCAATTTTTTGAGCCTCAAACCATTTCTGTTTTTTCATTTGGCTGTCGATAGAACGCAGAGCGCGGTTATCGTAAGGTCCGGCAGCTTGTCGATAATAAATTGAACCAGTATCTACTTTACACATATGTTCAGTAAGAAAAATCAGTTTTTCAAATTTTACATGCCCGAAGGTGGGCTCTTTATGAAGACGATATACGATTTCCGCGGCTAAGACACACCGTTTAAAATGAACGTTTGCCTTAGGAGTAGCCTCTGCATTTTTATTATCTTCATCCAACAACGCCGTCACCCTCACCTTGCCGGTAAGCAGGTCTTGCATCAGGGCGGTTTTGAGGGAGCGGAGTTTTATTAATTTGCTTTCTTCGTCTGTTATAGCCTTAACAACCAGGTTAATCCTACTGGCAATCTGTTCCTGTTCATCTTTACTATTTGGCATCTTTATTGGCGTTTTTCGGATCGATGCTAATGAAAGGTTCTTAATCGTAGATCCAGTCATTTCATATTGATAAAAGTGCTTAACTCGCTCTGTCTGTTACGTCCCACCGACAGGAGACCGCTTTTAGGGGAGTAAATCCCACCTAAACGAGACCGGTTTGAGGGAACCTAATCCCAGCAACCCGAGACCGGTATATCGGGTTTCAATCCCAGCAAAGCGAGACCACCTGAGAGAACTGTTATGATGTCTTTTTTGAATTAAAAAGGGAGGCATTAATTACAGAGAAGAACAGGAGGCGCTTCATGGATAGGAAGATAGTAGAACAGCTGGTGACAGGGAAGAGTTTTAATGGTGTATGCCGGGACCTGAAGGTGGGAAGGAATCGGGTATCACATATACGGGAGCTGGCCCGGGAGTATGGTTATCTTGAGGGAAGCAGAGCAATCCCTGTATATCCTGAGGCGTTATTCCCGGACCCCGAAGATGGGCGGACAACGCAGGAATCAGAAGCAGACAAGCAGTTACAGGGACAGAGGAGCTGGATAGAAGAACGACTGCTGGCCGGTTGGCAGCCAATCAGCATATATGAGGAACTACGGGTAAGTGTAGGCCGGTCAAGCTTTTACCGGTTTCTGCACCGGCATAAGCTGACAGGTCTGGGAGAAGAGGCGAGGAGGAAGGTAATTGCAGAGATTATCCATGCCCCTGGAGAGGCGTTTCTAATAGATTGGGGGAAGCTCAGGACCGTAATAGACCCGGAAACAGGCAGGAAGCGGATACTCTGGGCCTTTGTGGGGATAATGGGGCACTCACGGTACATGATAGTGCGTCTGGTATGGACACAGGATGTAAGTACAACCCTGAAAGTTCTTGAAGATATGCTCAGAGAACTGGACGGGGTACCCAGGAAAATAGTTTCAGACAATCCAAAATGCTTTGCTCTTGAGGCCTCCAGGTATGAACCCCTGCTAAACCCTGTATATGAAAGGTTTGCGGCCCATTACGGAACCCAGATCGAATGTCTTCCACCCCGAACTCCGGAGTTGAAGGGTAAGGTGGAAAGGATGATGCCCTTTGTGCGGAGATTATACCAGGGGCATGGGGACAAGTGGGAAGGGATAAGCGAATCACAGGAGTATATAAACAGAAAGGTAGCAATAGCCAATGAACGGATACATGGCACCACGCGTAAAAAACCTGTTGATGTATTTTCAGAAGAAACAGCGGTATTAAAATCTTTACCTGCCATAGCCTATGAAATAGAAGAGTTTCACGAGGGCAAGGTCAGGAAAGACGGCCATGTCCGGTTCCGCAACAAATACTACTCCGTAAGGGAGAGTTACTGTGGCCGGAAGGTGATAGTAATAGGAAATAGCAGGCAGGTATCAATCTATCATAAGGGCAACCTGATAGAAGTCCATACCCGGATTACTGATCCGTATATATCCAGAAGCACGAAGGAATGTCACAAGGCCCCCT
>JAJRZV010000136.1 GCA_024275095.1 bacterium
CAAAGGAAATATCCAGAGGTCGTTAAATCCCTGGAGAAAGACCTGCCTCATCTTTTTACTTTCTTTGATGCCCCTCCTCCCGCAAGACGTTCCATGTATACCACAAACATCCTTGAAAGGGCCATTAAGGAGTTCAGAAGAAGAGTGAAAATTATTGATTCATTGCCTTCTCCTGATGCACTGTTAAAGCTTATTTTTCTGCGTGTGATGGAGTTTAATTCCTCTGCCGCCACGAGAAAAGCTCGTGGCTTCACGGGCTGGAGCCTCTGGTCCGAAATGGAAGATGAATTAAAAATTACACACCTTTCTTGACGCTATGGCAAACCATCATGCGAAGATCACATTTACACATACTCTTATTTAAACATTACTTATTACTTATATAAGATTTTATTTTTATTTAAGCTTTTTTACTTGCTAAAGGGGGATTTCATATGTTAAAATATAAATTGAAAGCCAGGATAGCGTGGGGTGTGGGCCTCTCACGTCACCCATCCCTCCCTCGGGCCGGGGTCCCACCCCATCACAACTATCCCAGCCATGCTATTAGAAGTAGCAAAATCAATGCCAAATATGAATGTGCAACGATTTATGGTGAAAGCAGGAATTTAAAATCTTCTCTGTCCAACAAAAACAAAAAATGCTTTAATATTCAACACCTTTTACCCTCTCATCACCGGCTCTTCCGGAGTTTTTCATTAAGAGCCACCATGCCGGAATTATTTTTGTGCAAATATTATCGTCAAAATTGTAGCAGCCCTGTCAATTTTTTGACAAAAACATGGCCTGCAAACACCCAAATGAAATAAAAAATTACAACAATTGCTAAATGATATTCCCGATTTCCGGTGAAACGTCTCAAGCTCCATTTTCCTTCTGATGACGTGAATCTGAACGATCTGGGAACAAAGCGGGGGGTCCTTGAGGCATAAAGCTGATATTCAGTGCCAAACCGCACGGCAAGTAGCCTTTCTTCTTCAAGAGCAGCCAGGGTGTGGATGTAAAAAAAGATGGGAAAATAACAAACAAGCAACCACCACAATGCGCCCCCGACACCCATTCCTACCATTACCAGAAAACTGCCCAAATAAAGTGGGTGCCTGACAAGACTGTAAGGACCACTGGTGGTGAGCTTGACGTTTTTCTCGATGTGGCCAGCAGCCCAGGCTCTGATGGTAAATCCTGCCAATGCAAGTACAAAACCCGCTATCCAGGTTTCTTTTTGATAATGCGAAAATGCCAGAGCGAGGATAAAGAATAACGTATTGATCATCACCCTGTATTTCAAAAGCATTTTCTTCATCTGTTCCTCTCTTCACTCGAGCTGGCAGGTGGGATGTTTTTCCACCGGTCATGCATCCAGAGATACTGCTCGGGATAACGCCGAATATAAACCTCCAGCGCACGTGAATACAGAGAAAAAAACTCTTCAGGTGTGGCTGCGTCCTCAATAATTGACAGGTATTCCACGCAAAGACTACCTTTTTTGAAATTGGTAAATGCAATGACAGCAGGTGCGCCAGTGCGTTTCATAAGTAGATACGGACTTCGGGGGAAGCTCGCTGGTTTATTAAAAAACTCCACAAACAGGGCTTTTTCGTAAGGAGTGTTGTGATCCGGTAGTATGGCCACATCACGTTTTGCACGGAGTATCCTCGACATCTGGTAGAAAGAACCGTGAAATGGCACCTGGTGCATCCGCATTTTACTTCTCAATTCGACAAGCAATTCTTCAACTTTGGAATTTCTCACGGGTCTGCCCACGGTGCACAACCCCCCGTAACGAATGGCATGTGCAAATCCTCCAAGTTCCCAGTTGCCCACGTGTGCTGTCAGTATAATCACCCCTGAGCCTTTTCTACGAGCCTCTTCGTACAGATCTACACCCCTCAATCTCAAATGTTCCTCAAACCATCCCTTACCTTTCCTCAGCACATGAGCTGTTAGCAAAGTCATACTCCCCAGATGAGCAAAATGCTTCAATGCAGTGAGAAGGCGCCACCGTCTTGATCTTTGAGGAAATGCCTGTCGAAGATTTTTAAGAGCAATTAACCATCGCCCCGGGAGAAAAAAAGACGCAATAACACCAATTATTGCCCCACCAAAAACTACCAGTTTTTCTGGTAAAAATCCTGCAAGGTTGATTGCGATTTTAAGAACGCGGGCTATCATCTTGAGTTATACGCTGTAAAAGTATTTTAAAAAACTCCTCTTCATCCGATATGCTCAATTGGATGTCAACAACTATCGTCTTTTCTTTAACGTCTCGCGGCCAGGTGTCTGAACCATATCGGAGCCGGTCTTTCAAGGTTATAACCACATACGAGGCATCACCCTGATTTAAAGCACGGACCATTTCGTTCAAATGTTTTTTTTGAAAAACTCCGTGGTCTCCAACAATGATACTTTTTTTTATTTTAAAGTATTTTTCCATTCCCTTTATAAAACGGTAAGGATGTGCAATACCACAGGCTACCACCACATCTGTTCCCTGTATTTCGGAGGGTGATACGCGTTCGAGTCGCCAGTTATAAAACACCTGCTTCTCATCAACTAAAAAAATACTTGTGTGCGGAAAACGCTGTGAAATTAAAGCAGGAATTTTTTCAAAATTTCTAAGCACCAGAATTTCATCTCCACGCAAAAAAGAAGGAATAACTCTGTGAAGACATCGAGGTTTCAAACGCTCAACATCTGAATAATCTTTCCCATTCAATATTACAATGTCAGCGTTTCTGTATATGTAATATGAAATATAAGCATCATCCATAATAACAACCGTTTTTTCCAGAAAAGGAACAGATTTTAATGCTGCTCTCTTAGAGGGTCCAGCCAGGACTTTAATATGGAGTGGAGCAAGGTAAAATGCCTGAAGTGCAGCTTCATCCGGGACAAACATTTTTGCCTCTTTTATATCTTCCACTGTAACAGTATTTTTAAGCCAGCTTTTGTACGAATGAGAAACCAGATATACATTCCAACCATGCTGATTAAAAAGTGAAGCCAGAAATACGCATAATGGACTTTTGCCCGCTCCGCCTGCAGAGAGCGAGCCCACTGAGATAACTGGAACAGGTGCTCTGTACACCTGTGAGGTTAGCCAATCAAAATATTTTGTCCTTGCCCGCACACACCAGGAGTAAAAAACGCTTGCCAAATATATACACTTCTCTCTCACCTGGACTCTCCACCATGTACACGTCGAATAACATCCACGGTAACTTCCAGGCCGTCTATCGTCTTTAAAATCTCCACAAGTTCATCCCGTTGACATGGAGGGCCCGACTGAAGAAACTTATCCACAGCAGTCACAACAGCCTCTTCCGAATGTGCAATACACACGCAACCTCTCCTGGCAAGTTCCTGCACTTCCACTTCATAATTCCAGTGATACGGCCCTACCACCACAGGGACTCCACAAAAAAGAGGTTCGTAAATATTGTGGCCGCCTTTACGTGAAAAAGATCCTCCCATCACCGCGACAGCCATTGCAGGAAAAAGCGTGTTTAACACGCCCATCTTATCAATTACCATCACTTTCGAATTCTTTGTTTCACCTGAACTGTACAAAGAATAATCAATGCCATTGTCACTGAGTAACTTCAACAAAACACGCAAAGTATGCAGGTGTCTCGGAGCGATTAGATGAAAGCAGTGTTTTAACCTTTGAACAGCTCTTATTAACACGGGAAATTCATCTTTGTGAAAGCTCACCCATAACACAGCTTTAGTACTTGAAATCACATGATCGAGAAAGGAAGGTGGAGAGACGGAAACGGAATATTCCCTGAGCTTGAGCGTACCACCTGTGATAACGTCACGAAGCCCGGGGAAAATTTTACGATAATAAAAAGCGCTTGAGCTATCTGCAAGGCACACTGTGCGCACGGCCGGAGCACCAGGCCTTAACAAAACTTTCATTATTGAAACCGTCTTGCGCCTCATAAAACCGGCACGAGCCGCAACAAGAACTACAGGGACACGAAAAATACGACACAAAAATAAAAAAGAAGGCCAGGTTTCACCTTCTATGATAACTACACATGCGGGCCGGACCTTTTTTAACCACATTGCCGCAATAAAAATCATATCCAGTGGAAACAAAAAGGCCCATTTGATTAAATGGGGTTGGGCTCTTAATACCTGAAGTCCCTCCGGTGTCATGGAGGCCGCCGCAATGCGTAAATTTACACTATCCTTCTTCAGAACTTCCACAAGCCTTAATACGCTTTTCGCCTCGCCCACAGAAGGTGCGTAAAATAAATAATCCGGATTGATATCCGGAATGTTCAACGCAAACCTCTCTTTCAACCCTTTTCTCCAGCGGGGCCTGCTCAAGCTGAGAAGTAAAAAAATGGGAAAAATTGAAACGAATATAACAATCCACATAAAATTGTACAGGGCTATAATAATGTAATCTATTACCATGCCCCCATTCTCCATTGAAGTTCTTCCAGAGCACAGTGTTGCAGGTCACAGACAGAACCATGATAAATAATCTCTATCCGGGCAAACGGAAGAGGTATAATCGTTTTATCCCATGTAGGAAGGCGTATACAGGATGACACCTTAACTTCCACAGGAACAACAGGAACACCGGCCCGCTTTGCAAGTACGAGCCCGCCCTTTTTCAACCTGCCAGGAGGCCCTTTTGGGCCGTCTCCGGCCATGGCCACACGAAATCCCGAACGAAGATAACGTGTAAGCCTCAATAATGCTTCAAAACCTCCCTTTGACGATGAACCCCTTACAACTGTATACCCTCGCCGCATTGAAAGAGCTGCTGCGGCCATATCACCATCCCGGCTCTGTGAAACCAGGATAGCCACTCGTTTAAAACGGTACAGTGGATAAAGAAGTAGCATATAAGAATGCCAGAAAAGGTACACAGCGGCTTTACCTTCGACAAAAGCACCTTTTTGGTTTACATATCTGATCCGCCACGTACGGGCAAGAAGTATCAATATCAATCCTATCACCTTGCCGGCCAGTTTTCTCAGCATTTTATAAGAAGCCCCGTGTGTTGTTTATCTGTACAGAAAGTATATCACCTGTAAATTAATTTCATATTTCTATCTTCCGGATCAACTTGACCCTACATATTTATGTAGGGTATACGCAGTTTAAAATTGTAAAAATATTCTCTATACAGAATTAACGGCAGGTGTCATTATACACTGATACTTCTCCGGTGTTATCAGTTACAATGTAAACCCTCGCATAATTCATTGCCGGAAGTCGCAAGGTACTCAGATAATAAGCGCGCCTGATATGATTAGAAGGACTTATGGCAGAAAGGTTCAGTGTGCTCGGGTCAGTCGCATTAAGTACAATAACCCCATTGTACTCCGTCGCCTCAACGAGATAACGTGAAATGGAAAGCCCACTTCCACCTTCTATGTAAAGCATATCCTTGATATTGTCTTTACTTCCTATGTCCCCTTCGAAAAGCTTTAGAAGATTGAGGTCAACATCATAGACTGCTGTCTTCAAATCCGTTCCCAAGGCGACGTAAAGATACTGGCCGTCAAAAGAGGCTGCCACAGCCGTTGGGTACATGCTTGCAGGAAGGTACGCCTTGGCAACCGGTGACACCGTTCCCGACGGATTTGCTCCGTCAAAGCGATAGATACTTGTATTGGATATCACATAAACAGAGTCGCCTCCTGAAGCTATAAAGGTGTTACTACTATCGATAAAGGCCCCGCTCTGCGCCACGAGAGACAACACATCTCCTGTGCGTTTGTAAACTTTAAGTTGAAAGGCTGTTCCCGAGGGTGCACACATCCACAAATAGTCATCCGTGCCGGACGCATACGCGTCGAGGCATATCACATTACCTCCTCCTGATATAGTGGCAATACGTCGGGGGTTTTCCGGTTGTGTAATGGAATACACATAGACGCTGTTTCCCCCTGCAAGCGCGTAGAGGTACTGGTTCTCCGTCGTACTCAAGCGGGTAATAGAAGCCTCTTCATCAATACGTGCAATAATGGGGGGGACATCATTGGCAGCATCTATGTTCCTGAAATCAAACACACTGATTCCACCATCTCCTTCCGCAGTCAGCAATATTGCAGATGGTTCGAAACCTTCGAGATCTACAGGAACGTTGCTTAAATCAAGATGACTGTCAAATACAATTGAAGCAGGAGAGAGGTCATGAAGAGAAATACCTCTTCCCATACCTGCAGTGAGAACAATTTGCCTGCCACCCTGATCCGCTCTTGCAATTCCATAAGCTCTTCCCACACCTGTAGATGGGTACACACAGGTGATAGCACCCGGCAATCCTTCTTTCAGTTGAGAACAAAAGTGAGCATTGGACTCCACACAACCAGTGCCCGGGAGCACGTATATCTCCTCCCAGCCGTGGTAATCCCAGGCAATGTAAGCAACAGTATCAGAGAAGGGATACGCATCCCGTACAATTTTTGGATAATAGTGATTGTAATCATACCCGCCGTCGTAGTTATCGTTAAATTCGCATCCAGTAACCGGAGCCGGTGCTGATGTGAGAGGATCCGCATAAATAGAATACACCCTCAGCCCGAATGGACAGTTTGTAGCAGTACAGGTGGGCCACTCCACCGCGTAAAGCAAACGCGAAGAGTCCATGATTTCCACCTTTTCGACAGGGTACGACTCCGGTCTGAAATTAAAGCTGGCCGTTCCTATC
This sequence comes from bacterium, assembly GCA_024275095.1. Classification (GTDB taxonomy): domain Bacteria; phylum JAJRZV01; class JAJRZV01; order JAJRZV01; family JAJRZV01; genus JAJRZV01. Next base: position 6,680 of record JAJRZV010000136.1, read on the forward strand.
ACGCTGATGCTCGGGGACACCCTCACACGAGCTACAAAAAGTTTATTGGTGACATCCTCGCCATAGTGCGAGACAAACACGTAGTGATCTCCACTCACTGCATCTTCCAGAACAGCGACGTCATTCAAAACGAGAGTTGTTCCAGCTCCCGTAAGCTGCCTTATGTTTATGATTTTGCACTGATTAAATCCCTGAAAGTTATCGGGATCGCTGACATCACATGCGTATACCGTATCATAATCCTGCATGAGATACACCACCGTGACACCCGCCGGACTGTCCTCCACATCAAGTCTTCGAGTGTTCAGAGTGAGAGTATTTGAAGAAGGAATGAGCACGGGATTCGCCGGGTCACTGAGATCGTACATGCGTATTCCACCGTAAGCAATGAACAGAACAGGCCTTGTTCCATAAAAATGGATCACCATATCTCCTGAAACAGCGGGAATCCGGGTAACAAACACCGGAGCATCCGGATCAGTCACGTCTATGATCCATGTGCCTCCACCTGAATGGTTGACCACGGCATAGAGCCTACCGTTGTAAGAAAGAGGTAAAATATCCTGCGATGAACCACCTGCCATAAAAGAATTAAAATAATCGAACACGCATGAACAGATAACCTGTTCACACTCGTCAGAGTCAAAATATCCACCATCATCAGCAGCACCTATCACAGGAGAATATATGCCGGAGGAAATGTAGCAGTAATCAAACGTGAACTCCTGTTCCCCGGTTCCTGTGAGAGTGGTATTGTAGTCGTAAATGCCGTCTCCATTTGTGTCCAGCATAATGGGCCCAAAATCTGCATCATCGTATACAACTGCACGAAATGTGTAGTTGCACGAACAGGAAGGCTGAGGATTAATCTGCCGTGAATCACACTGTACAAAAAGAGGAAGGTTTTTTCGTACATTAACACTTGACCTTACAGAACACATCTGACCGTCAGACTTTAATGCTGTCACAACCACCGGATAATCATTCTCAAGTGCCCCCGGAGCAACATTGAACACGTGGGTAAAACTTTCGCTGAATGTACTACCCGCCTCGTCATCAGAAAATTCACGTGAATAAATCCAATCAAAGGAGTCTCCTGTTGCAACACCGATGAAAGAGTAGGGATTATCCTCTACCGTTACAGAGATATTCACCCTCATGGGTTCTCGACCCTGAAGAGGTGTAACGGAGAGAATTACATCCGGGCATTCGGAAGGCTTCGATTTGTCACACGAACAACCCGCATTTAAGTAAAGCGTTAATAAAAGAAATACTCCACCTGCCGCAAATAGTGATCGTTGTTTATTCAATAAGCCGCCTATGTTCCAGGTTCCTTCATCCACGGCGCATTTTAAGATAGAAACCGCCCACGAAGACCAGCATCATCAGGAAAGTGACCATCATGCCGGTGTTACCTGTAGAATGTGTCATAACACATCCAAATGAAGAAAGAATCACGTCAGATTCACTTTCAGGAACACCGTCTGTTACCATGAAACGATATTTGATTTCACTGACGTTACCAAGGTCATCGAATGCCCTGATGCGGAGCGTGTGAATTCCGAGATCAAGATTTTCCAGCACCACCTTTCTGTTGAGTGTGGGTTCCGTCCATCCTTTCTCATCAAGATTGTAACTGACAGTTACCTTGTCATCCGGAGCCTGCCAGTCATGAGCATAAATTTGAAATTCAAGTCGGCGCTCGTGTACCTCCGCCGGAATATTGGGAATGGTGGCAAGGTGAGGCCCCACCCGGTCAACACGGAAGGTGTAAACTGCCGGTGTTGCATCAATAAATCCATCAGTATCCTTAGCCATCACCTCCAGACGATGGGTGCCCTCGCGAATCACGGGGAAGGCTATGTTGTCAGATTTGAAGAAGGGTGACCACACCCCGTTATCTATCCGGTAGGAATACTGTATTTCAGAAGCAGGGGTCTTGTCATCCACCGCGGTGAAATACGCACCATAGGTTACATCGTCAATAGGTTTAACCTCAGTAATAATTGTCTCCGGTATGGAAGAGGAAAGCTCGGAAGTCTCAGACGCCAGATCACCGGAAGGCGGGGCAAGGCCCAGGCTTCCAACATTCAAATCACTCAAACCCTCGAGAATATCGAAGACAAACTTCGCATCAATTCCGCTCTGCCAGAGATCTATGTACATGGCAAAGTAATTCCCTGCTGGGTCATCATCAGGGGTGGTGTCCCCTGCTGCTCCGATGACAGGCGCGGTAATGCTCAATTGAGCAGGTTTGATGAGGGGAGAGATGTCCAGAGTAACCGACATGTTTGCACCCATGATGCCGCTCAGCAGTATGGGCAATATATCCCCCATAAACTTTTCATAGTCGGCAGAAGTGGGATAAACGGTATTGGTTGTCTCAACAATATTGAGCACCGTGGGATCCAATACAAATCCGGCAAAAATGCGGAATGCAGTGGTTGTATCACACACAGGCGGGTTCACCACACCGCAACGTTCTATATCCAGGCCCACGCCGATAAACAAATCGAGTTCCATGCGAAAGATTTTCTGCCATCCCGAAGCCTGTGTATCCACCCAGAAATCCAGGTACATGTGAGGCACACGCATGATAAGGTCATTATACACGTAAAAAGTACCACCAGATGCTGTTGGTATGGAGGTTGCAGCCTCGGTGGTATACGCCCTGGTCTTATCTGCGTTCAGAGAGGCTTCAAACATCGGCACCACAGAAATACGCATGTCCCTATCGGGCTCTTTCTGGGGCAAATCGGGCAGGAAAAAGCCAAAAACATCTGTGTTAAGTACGGATGTTAAGGATTCTCCTATAGTGGGGGTATCACGATCAAGCGTGATGGACATAATTCCGTCTCTCAAAACTTCGTAAATAATTTCCGAAACCACCTGCTCGTGAAGGGCGACTCCTATATCATACCCAGCAGTTCCTACGGTGTTGCCGGTAAAAGGCAAGGTGTACCAATCCGTGGCAGTTGTGAAGGTGGTGGGCGGTAAAACAAGCACAGGTGCATAATCAGTTATCACTTCGATGTACGAATCTGAGCAGAAATTCGACGTGGCCACGCAGCCGATTGTCCCGGCTCCATTGTAGCACGGGTCACACACCCAGTTAGACGAAAGCCTGGGATCCACATTGAGCGCATTTAACCAGTAGGTATCTATATTAAGCTGTCCCAGGATCATGCCCCCGTTGTAACTCCCTCCCCACGGCCTGTAACAGTACCACGCATTCGCAGCCACGTCGTAACCGATGTAGTCATAGCCGATGGGATGAGTGATTCCTCCCCTCCATACGGCAGAGACCGGGTCATAATAAGGATTTTGAAGGGTACTGGTTAAATCAAACGCGCGGGTGCATCCAACGTACTGATCCAGCGCGCTGGAAATGGTGCTATCGAACCATGCACGAAATTCTGCATCGAAAAACGGCACGACCTGCGTGAGCTGTTCTGTTGCATCGCAGTCACACCAGAGGTCTGAACACCCAACAGTGGTAGGGTCTGCATAGGTAGAGGATATGGCATCGGTATAGTCCGGGTACCCGTCACCGTCACTGTCCGGGCACTGGTTGGTGCCTGACGACACCGTGCAATCCGCGCCGTCAAGGCATTCACAATTATCCGGTACCTGCCAGTCATACTGAAACTGAGCCCCCACGTAAATATCCCCCATACAAATATTCAAATACTGGGTGTGGGGATCAGTGCTTTCCTTGTGCTGGAGCGCAGGTGCCAGTTCCACATCCAGGGAAACCCCACACGGTGGGTTGGGGCAGTACAGGGAAGTCCCGGCCTTGGCGTCAACGTATATATAATCGTCACACCGGGTAGATGCAGGACCGGCAAGCCAGTTGGGATCTGACGTAACAGGTGCAGTCCACGGACGGCCAAACCGCAGTTCCAACTCGATGTCTTTGAGGAAGATATGAAAATGAATGGCATCGTCTGTATCAGAGGTATCGTAAGGAAAACAGGTATCCGGCAGATCAGTCTCAGTTCCTTCGGTCGAGTACATCACTGCATTACTACCATTGGGGGGTGGCGTTGAATAATCATACTGAACAACCCATGGATCACTGTCAATGTTCTGCAACTGCACGGCAAAACAGACATTTCCAAGCAGAGGGATATCCATGCACTCATCCATTAACCAGTCGGGCTCCCATCCCTTGCAGTACATGTAGTCATCCTGGCCATCGTCACATCCCGTGGTTCCCACGCTTGCGGCCGGAGAACCTGCCTCGCATGAGCCCGTAAAATTCGCGGAAGAACACACTGTATCACCATTATCATCCTGGTAACAGAGCTTGCCCTCCCAGCAAAACTCCACGGGAGTCGAGTAATTATCATCATCAGTGAAGCGCCGGAACAAAAGATCAAGGTAATTCTGGGTCAAGCTGTTATTGATGACGTTGGCAAGGATTTCATTGATAAACCCGAATCCTGTATCCGTAATGGCCACAACAATGTTATTGGTCATGGAACCTGCAAACGTGGATGCTCGGGCTTCTAACGAAAACCCTGCGACAAAAATCATACTGATAATACTTATTAGAAATCCTTTTTTAATCATTTCCATACCCCCCGGGCATAGCTGTAATTTTATTATCTTACAAAACCTCTCTCCAAGTCAAGATTTACACGGTCTCCATTTCCACAAGCAAGGGTGACATTTAAAATTATCCGCCTTAACTCTCCGTCACACTTCCTTCTATCTCACCGACCAGCTGAACATGTTTTTCCGATTTAACGATATTGAGATCAAGGGGAGGTAATTCTTTTCGATTTTTTGTCATTTCTTCACGTATTTCATCAATCCAGCCTGAAGAAAGCATCAAGCGTTTCTCAGGAATTATATTCTTTTTCACCGCATCAAACAGTGCTGACGCCACTTCCTCTACGCATTCATACCGGCTCACGATCAGCATATCCACCCCTGCATCCACTGCTTTCACCGCGGCTTCACCAATGCTTCCCCATCTCTCGACAGCACCCATGTTGAGGTCATCACTGAAAACAAGGCCGTCAAAGTCAAGATCGCGCCTCAGAATTTCCATTACAACCTTCCGTGAAAATGTTGCAGGAGAAAATGAATCAATTACTTCGTATACCACGTGGGCCGTCATTATGGAAAATACGCGATTCTCAATCAAATGTACGAAGGGACGCAAATGAACCTCCTGAACTTCTTTCCAAGACAACCTGCACACGGGCAGACTCTTGTGTGAATCTTCCGCAACCGTTCCATGCCCGGGAAAATGCTTTGCGCATGCAATGATACCCTGGTCCTGAAAAGCCGCCGCGTAAATGAGCCCGAGCTCGGAAACAGTAAGCGCACTGCTGCTGAAGGATCTATCACCAATAACCTCGTTCCCGTCAGATGAAGTGACATCCACTACAGGAGCAAAGTTCACATTAATACCTGATTCACGAAGTTCCACTGCCATGGATGCCGCCATCTCATAAACTTTTCTTACATCCCCGCCCTGTTCAAAATATCGTCCTACCACAGCAGGAGCGGGGTACCTGGTATATCCCTTCTTAAGACGCTGTACCCTGCCGCCCTCCTGATCCACGCATATAAGTGGACTCTTCCCGGCTGTAAAGGCAATCCTATCAGTGAGGTCCCTCACCTGTTGGGGAGACTCACAATTCTTTTCAAAAAGAACCACTCCTCCGATACCTTCTTTTATAAGCTTTCTCAAATCTGAATCCACATCTTTCCCCTCAAATCCTGTGACGATAAGGTTCATAACCGCCCTTTTAAGATCTGCGTTCTTCAATGTTCCCCCTTTTAAGTCTTTTATCACACAGTGTATTACGGAGTAGCTCGCCTCTCAATGCTTTGAAAACTTAAATTATATCTTCTCCGCGATTTTGTGGAGAGAGAAAACCACAGAAAAAAACAACAACCCAGGCAAAATTACAGCAAAAGGCTGAAGTAATAGATATTCCGTGCCCTCAGCAATGATACGACCGATACTTTCTGTCTCCGGGGGACCCACTCCCAGAAAACTTAGAGACGCCTCTGTAAGCATGCTTCCTGCTACGGTAAGAAGCACCTGGACTCTCACACCGCTTTCAATCTGAGGAAAAACGTGATAAAGAAGCGTACGCCCCGGGGATGCTCCGGTAGAGACATTCGCTGCCACAAAATCCTGTGATACAACTCTCATTGCTATACCTCGACTGATACGGGCGAAACCAACCCATGCAAAAGAAGCAATGGCCAGAATTACATTGGTAAATGAAGGTCCCAGAAAAGCGGCGAATGCCAGTGCAAGTAAAAATCCGGGGAAAGCCTGAAACACTTCCAGAACTCTCATAAACACCGCATCAACCAATCCTCCTGCGTAACCCGAGAGTATCCCGCAAAAGGTTCCGA
>JAJRZV010000023.1 GCA_024275095.1 bacterium
AAGGTGAAACTCTTTTCAGAAGATGGGAAACCCCTGCGCTTCTGGCACATAGGGCGCGTGGGTGAGATATGCGTAAAAGGCAAAACAGTGATGAAGGGGTATATGGTCGGTGGGCAGCTCAAGCGTGATAATTTTTACGGTGATTGGATGCGCACCGGTGACCTTGCTCGCAAACGGCTTTTTGGATTTACCTTTGTGGGCCGGGAGAAGGACAGACTCAAAGTGGGTGGATACTCCGTCTTCCCCGCGGAAGTGGAAGCGGAACTGCGGGCTCATCCGGATATTGAAGATGCAGTGGTGTTTCCCATCCCCCACGAAGTGAAAGGGGAGCTCCCTCTCGCTGCTGTGAAACTGAGAGAAGGTGCTTCTCTTACAGAAGAAGCGCTTATGGAATGGATTAAAAACAATATCGCTCCGTATAAAGCACCGCGTAAGGTTGTTTTTGTCCCTGAATTTCCCAGGAATCTCACCCTGAAGGTGCTCAGGACTGAATTGAGCAATCAGTACAGACATCTTGCAGCTGAGTTTCAGTGAAGGCATCACCCACAAAGCTGAAATATAAACCTGTAGTTCGGGTTCTTCTTTCGCTCGGCCTTTTTCTGCACATTGTGTTGTGGATATATATCCTCGTATATTTGCGCAGGTTCAGGCTGCTCTCTTACCACGGATTTCGACAGCGAATGCGTCGGCTCAATGAGAAGAATGCCCGGCGTGTATACAGACTCATGGCTTATTTAGAAGGGCTTTTTATCAAAGTGGGACAATTCATCAGCACGCGATTTGATATTTTGCCCAAAGAATATACTAAGGAACTTGCGCGCCTCCAGGATGAAGTGCCTCCTCGTCCGTTTGAGGAAATGCGAAAAGTGATTGAGGGTGAACTGGGAAAATCTCTGGAAGAAGTTTTTGAAAAAATTGACAGTGAACCGGTGGCATCTGCTTCGCTTGCCCAGGTGCATCACGCTATTTTGAATGACGGTCGTGAAGTGGCTGTCAAGGTTCAGTATCCCAACATTGACAAAATCGTTCGTGTGGACCTGAAGGTACTCAAAATTATTCTGCGCATTCTTTCCAGGCTTCAGAACACGGGTGATCTGACACCCATATACAGAGAATTTGAAAGGTACATTTCCTGGGAACTCGACTTTGTAAAGGAAGGTCATAACGCTGACCGCGTGCGAAAAAATTTTAGTGATGATCCCACCGTGATTGTTCCTGAGGTGATATGGGAACTAACTCGTCCTAAATTACTCGTGCTTGAATATATTCACGGGGTGAAGGTGACTGACAAAGAAGCAGCACTCCGTTTTGGTTTCACTCCAAAAGAATTGATGGAGAAAGTGGTCTCGGTATATTTTACTCAGATTCTCAAACACGGTTTTTTTCAGGCCGATCCTCACCCCGGCAACATTTTTGTGTGCCCTGATGGAAAAATCGCACTGCTGGATTTTGGGCTGTCCAAAGAACTTGCACCGGGACTTATCAGTGGCCTCATGCGTTTTGTTCAGGGGGTGGCGAATGCCGATGAAAAAACAGTGGTAGAGGCCCTGTGGGAGATGGGATTTTCTACAAAGGATAGACGTAAAGAAGGCCTGGAAGATTTTGCCCGGTTTGTCGTGAGATACGGCCGCGGGGCTGTAATGAAGAGTGCTCGAAAGCTTAATTATCAAAGAATTGTTCAGGAGCTCGTTGAGATGAGCCGCAAGAATCCTATGGTTAGAATGCCGACGGACCTTTTGCTTCTTGGGCGTGTATTTGGACACCTTATGGGGCTGGGGCGATACTACAAGGTACGGTTGAATTTTGAAAAGATACTGGCGGATTTTTTCCCTGTGCGGTGGAGAGGGTCGCCAGGAGAAGCGTGAGACAGTTGACGGTAAGGGTTTCGACCTGATAAAAATAAACGTTCAAGAGCCGTTAGCTCAGCAGGAAGAGCACCGGCCTTTTAAGCCGGGGGTCCCAGGTTCGAGGCCTGGACGGCTCAAGGAGATGTCCCCGTCGTCTAGCCAGGTCAAGGACACGGGCCTTTCGAGCCCGCGGCACGGGTTCAAATCCCGTCGGGGACATTAAGGCGTTATTGGTAGTAGAGGGGTAAATTTCTTTTTTATTTTCCGTGTTTATTTTCCGTGGTAGAAGGGATGGGGTAGGGATTTGAACCCGTCGCAGAGCGTGGAGGGCGGAGCCCAGATATAATGCGCGGTGGGTGGTGTGTGTATGAAAAATATATTTTTTACGGTTAAAAAGGTGCCCCAAGAGTAATTGTGTGTCTGTGGTGATTTTGATAAGATTCAAATAAATGCTTTTTGTGCAAGGAGAGGTGGCCGAGTGGTCGAAGGCGACCGCCTGCTAAGCGGTTTCCCGCCAAAAGCGGGACGTGGGTTCGAATCCCACCCTCTCCGGTAAAGGATTCATTGAAGAAGGTTTGTTGCTGGTTTTGATATTGAATTATTCATGATGTTAAAGTGGGATTCGAACGCACGTCTGGCGTAGCCAGGATAAAGCGAAGCAATATGTAAGAGGCGCGGGCAGTAGCAGGGGGCAACCGAGGGGTATAGGTTTGAGGTAGTACAGCAGGTTTTAAGATGAAAGGTTTGAGCGGTAGCGCGCCTGTGCGGGTTCGAATCCCACCCTCTCCGGTAGTTAAATTTATCAACGAAGTTTAAATCCGGTTGAAGTATTGTAATTATCCATGTGGTGGTGGGATTCGAACGCCGGGAGGGGGGTGAACGGAGCAAACGGATGTGTGTGGTGGTTGTTTATGAGGGGCATCGCCCAGGTGTGAGATAGAAGGCTTGTGAAGGGTGATATTGGAGCACGGGTGGCAGGTCACGCGCCTCGTTGTTTATGTTCCACTCCACTCGTCGAAGCAATCTAAGGGTTCACAGACACCCCACACCATCCCCCCTCCCAGCGCAGAACACCAAATATCAAATTAGACCAGACCCTGGAGTTCGGTTTGGGGTAGGGCAATGCATTGAAGCAGGACCTTCTCCTGTGTATCATGGTGCATCATGTTCGGGAGCAAGCCTTCAGGTAAAAAGAACATAAAGTCGATTTCTGAGCTCACGCCCATGATGCGCCAATACATGGAAATCAAAAACCGGTACAGGGATTGTATTCTTTTCTTCCGCATGGGTGATTTTTACGAGATGTTTTTTGAAGATGCGGAAATTGCCTCGCGGGTACTCAATATTGCTCTGACCACTCGTGATCGTACCAGTGAAAATCCTGCTCCCATGTGCGGTGTTCCCTTTCACAGTGCTGGTCCTTACATCCGCAAGCTCCTTGAGGCAGGTTATCGGGTGGCAGTGTGTGAACAACTGGAAGAGCCGGGCAAAGGAAAAAAAATTGTAACCCGTGATGTTGTGCGGGTGTACAGTCCTGGTGTGGATTACGATTTCGAGGAAGAGGACAGATTTAACTATGTTTTTGCTGTCGTCCGTACAGACGAGTTGTTCGGCTATGCTTATGCAGACGTTTCCACGCGCCTTTTCCGGGCTGGGCAGGTGAAAGGAGTAAAAGATATCACGGACATGGTGGAGCGGTTGAACCCTGCTGAAATTATTATGCTGGGAGATCCTGAAAAGCCCCATTCAACATGGAAGCAACTCCGACGACACTTGCTTGTAAGAGTTGCGGAACAGCTGAACTTTCCCGAAGACGCGGATTTTGCACTCAGGATGCTTATGGAAAAATTTAAAAATGATATCACATGGTTAAAGAACAAACCTGCGGCGGCCATTGCGGCAGCAGGCCTGTTGCATCACGTGATGCGGTTTGCACTGACGAGAGAAGTGCTGGACCCTCCTCAGGAGGACACATACGGGGGAGAGGGAGCCACTGTAGATGCGGCGACATTGAGAAACCTGGAAGTGTTTCAAACTCTTTCAGGAGATAAAAAAGGATCTGTATACAGCACTCTTTGCCTTGCGGTGACTTCAGGAGGTAAAAGAGTCATCAGAGATATGCTTTCGCGTCCGCTGAAAGAAAGGAAGAGAATACTACAGCGTCTTTCAGCCATAGAAGAGCTTTACAGGGAGCACCTGTTACGCTCGCGTCTAAGGGAATACCTTTCAGGTGTGCCAGATGCAGAGCGTATTATGGCCCGCATCAATGCAGGAACCGCGACTCCAGCTGATCTTGCACAGCTGAGGCGTTTCCTGCAGGCCGTGCCTTTGGTGAAATCCGAAATCGAGAATTTGAACTCTCCTTTTCTTGTACATCTGCGCACGCAGGTTTCAGAACTCTCACACATACGGGAATTGCTGGAAAAGGCCATTGTAGAGACTCCGCCATCACACATGCGGGATGGCGGAGTTATCAACCCGGATTTTGATGAAGAATTAAAGGAATTGCATCGGTTAAGAGAGGCCGGGGGGCGCTGGATAGCAGAATTCGAGGCCCGGGAGAAAGAGCGCACGGGCATTCCCACGTTGAAAGTGGGTTACAATCGCGTGTTTGGATACTACATTGAAATTTCAAAAGGGCAGCTGTCTCGTGTTCCTCCCGAATACGAACGCCGCCAGACCCTTGTTTCCAGTGAAAGATTCATTACCCCGGAGTTAAAGGAATGGGAGGAGAAGATACTCACAAGCAGCGAGCGAATCGTTCAGCGTGAAAAAGAGATTTACGAGCGAATTCTCAGAGATATAAAAGATGTCAGCCAGGAAATATTCACGTGTGCGCGTGCGCTGTTCCAGCTGGATGCCATCGCAGGTCTTGCCGAGGTTGCTGACCGATATGGATATGTAAAGCCGGAAATTGTCGAGGAACCCGTAACCGAAATCGTGGGAGGGAGACACCCTGCAATGGAGAGACTTCATGGAAGTGATGCTTTCATACCGCTGGATGTCAGCGTCAGTGCCGACAATGAACAGATACTGATTATTACCGGGCCGAACATGGCGGGAAAGTCAACGGTGCTGCGCACTGCAGCACTTATTCAACTTATGGGTCAGGCAGGTTTTTTTGTTCCCGCGGAGAAAGCCGTTATTGGGATTGCTGATCGAATAACCTCTCGCATTGGTGCGTCTGATGACATCACCCGTGGCAAGAGCACCTTTATGGTCGAGATGGAGGAGACAGCGGAAATTCTCAGGAAGGCCACGCGCTCCAGCTTTATCATCCTCGACGAAATAGGCAGGGGCACGTCTACTTACGATGGTATCAGCATCGCCTGGGCAGTGGTTGAATATATTCATGACACTGTAGGAGCACGAACACTGTGCGCAACCCATTACCACGAATTGACGGAGGTGGCTCGATTAAAACCACGCGTTGTTAACTACACCATGGAAGTAAGGGAATATGGAGACGAACTGCTTTTTATGTATCGTCTCGTTCGGGGCAGAGCCAATCGCAGTTACGGAGTTCACGTGGCGCGCCTGGCGGCATTGCCCCCGGACGTATTGCAAAGAGCAGAGGAAATCCTTCGTTCCATGGAGGAAGGTGTTGGAGTGGGCAAGATACTCAGAGAGGCGAGACAGTTAGAACTGTTTTCCCCTACCTCCAACCAGGTGCTTCAGGAGCTGGTGAAAATTGATGTAGGCCAGATCACCCCTCTCGAAGCCATTAACCTTCTTTACAGACTTCAGGAGAAGGCCAAACAGGAGCAGTGAGTGAAATATTTAAGGGACGGCCTGATTTTAACATTATTAATATATATCGTGCTCGTTGCATTCGCTCTGGTATCAATTCATTTTTCTTCACTTGTAAGTTTGCGTCCTGTGGTGACAGCTGTTTTGTTTTTGTACGTGCCGCTTTTATGGGCGCGTATGAGAAGGTATCCCGTGGAATTGTTTGGGTTTAATTTTTCTGATTTGCCCGGCCAATTGAAGGATTTTATGGTAGTTGTGCTCTGGGTTTTCCCGGTATTTGCAGGAGGATTTTTATTCTATCATCGGGTGATACTGGGTTTTCACTACACTTGGGCTATTCCTCATCAGCCTCTTCAAAAAGTACTTTTTCATTTATTCGGAGCAGCCCTTCCAGAGGAACTTTACTTTCGAGGTTTCCTTCAGCAATTGTGTAATGAGGATCTGCGTCGTAGATGGCACTCCTTTGGTGCCTCGTGGGGCCCGGGAGTTTTTGTCTCGGCATTACTGTTTGCAATGGGACACCTTGTTTTTGATCCCCGCCCCGAGCGTCTCGCGGTGTTCGTTCCCGGCGTTTTATTCGGCGTTCTCCGTGAGCGCCACGACAGCATAGCGCTTCCCGTGCTTCTTCACTGGAGTGCCAACGTGATGGTAGATTGGTTGAGCGAGGGGATTCTTCTTTTCTGAACAGAAGTAACACAAATTGACAATGTGTTAAAAATTCGTCACTCGGTTATGAAAAAAAAATCAAAAAGTAAAAGAATGCTTGACATGACATTTGGATGTTTGGCAAAATAAGGATGATGGCTGGGGAAGTATCTTAAATATTTGAGACTGAAGGAGGGGGAGCATGAGAGTGTTCAAATATGGGCCAATTATAGCAGCGATTTTTTTGTGCAGTACGGCTGGGGCATCAGAGAGCCTGTGGGAGCCGCTGGTAAACTTTGAAGCTCCACAGAAACACGTTACTGTCGTGTTTGACACAGAACACGGGTGTGATCCCACAAATTCTTACCGCGGTGCATGGTATCCTGCCACGCCCGGTCAGGATGCAAGCCAGGGTGGTCCCTGCTATGAAAATGAAAATTTCGCGGATGAGTACCTGATCATTCGTATTACCAAGCCCGGAATGGACTACATCGCTAACCTTGTCAGAAATATTATGACCGATGATTCTATCCTTGCTTTCGCAGATTCACTGATGAAGCTCTTTACAGACCAGGATACCAGGCCCATCTCACCGGATCAGATTACCACCACACCCCAGGGGCATCCACTGGCACCCTGGAGATGTGCCACATACCAGTCAAATATGACCATCAGCGCATGTGATGGCATGCAGATCTGTGTTGACGGCTCAGATGACGAAGAGATTTACGGGCCCTCCAACGGTGGTGCCGATGGATGGGGTGGTGACGGTATATATTTTCAGTATATCTGCGGGTTTGATCCATGGATGCCTCCTGGTGCCACTTCTGTAGCAGATGATATTGGAAAAGGAATATTTAGCACCTGCATGACAGTTCCTCTCGTGGGTCCTGTCTGCCTCAACATGGCAATAGCAGATGTAAACGATATTCCCGGAGTAAGTACCTGGCATCCTGACACCGATGATTCGGCCTCCGCTACCCTCCCAACGATCAGCCGTGTAATTTACTGGAACCCTGACGACGTGAGCGTGCAACTTGAATCAGACATTGGTACCAAATGTGAAGAATATAAAATTGACCGTGACGGTGATGGATTCGTGGATGCAACCATCGCATGCGATTACTGGCCCCACACTCATGACGACAGCCTGCAGTTTAAACTCCAGATAAACAATCCCATTATTGACGTGCTTCTTGACTGGCGTCCGAGAGCCACCTCGTTTGGGGGAACAGTCACCGATTACTGTACTCCAGCAACGTCCGACCCGGACATTGATGACGAGTGCGGAACCGGAGAAATTCAAATTC
>JAJRZV010000024.1 GCA_024275095.1 bacterium
GGTTCCACAGTACTTTACTGTGGATGTTGCAGCGCGGCCTCCGTTTTGGTCCATTTGAATTTAATCCAGAAAGTGCACGGACGTTTTTGATCCACTTACGAGCCCTCTCCCGACTACCGCTGATTACTGAGAATTTTGCAAGGAAGTTTGGTCCTGAAAGTGAACTGGCTCCTAAGGAAAAAGACGTTAAGAAACTTTTCAACCTATATAAAGTTGGTAAAGATACAGACTTTCAGGAACTTCTCTTCTCTGTCCACACTTATTTTGCCTTTTTAATGAAACTAATTACAGCAGAAATTCTGACATTAAGAGAAAAATCTCTTAGTTCATCTCTTGCTCTTGAACTTGCTCATGCTTCTGATGAGGAACTTAAAAACCGCCTTGAAGACATTGAAAATAGTGAATTTACGCACGTAAAGGAATTACGAATTCCTTAGAAGGTGACTTTCCCTTGCATATTTGTCCAGCGACACTATTAACCTCTCTATCACCCCCCTTCCTCAAGCTCCTGTAACCTACCCAACGTCGATATCACCCCCTGCTTCGTCTTCTTCCCCTCCCTCCTGTTCTCAACCAGCTGATTGCCAAACAAAAAGTAAATTAAAGTTGGCACCGCAAACCTTGAGACACAAAAACCTGACCCTCTATTTTTCAATTACTTGGCCAGGCGCTACGTTAATTTTGGTGAATTAACTGGAGAAGATGGGCCAGGGCACAGCACCCATTGGCGAGGCAATTGAGACCAACGGCCAGGTGAAAGAAATTACCAATTGCTACGTATGTGATGCTGCGTTTATACCCGAAGCTCTGGACAGGCCGATGGTTCTTACCATCATGGCGTTTGCGAAAAAAGTAGCAAGAGAACTATTGAATCCGGGTTAAGGTTTTATGTGTTACTCTTCTCTCTCTTCCTCGAGTTTTTTAACAAAGTTTTTTATACGGCTGACTTTTCGTGGCGTGAGATCGAGAAAGCGAATACCCATGCCCGGCATTTGAGACCGATGTCTGACCTCTTCAGGTCTGACCATCCATCGAACCTCACCTTTAAGGTTAAGGGGTACCTTCTGACCCGGAATATAAAATCGAAGATTAACAATTGTGCCGGTGTCCAGGGGTTTGGTAGTATGGATAAACATTCCACCATGAGAAATATTTTTTGCAAAATCAGCCGAAAACTTGTCACCTGTGGAATATTCGACCTTTAACTCAACGGTGTAACGTTTGTGTTTGCGCCTTTCTCTGGTTTTTTGTGCCACCATTGTTTACTCCTTTGGATCTGGATTTTTGCAGGTCTTTATAACACCGATCGAGAAACACTGAAAGAATCTTACTGTACGTTTCTCGATCGATCTTGTTCGTGGCTGAGTTCTTAAACCTTTTCGAAAGAAGTGTGAATATTTCGGCGTAGACACTTTTTCTCGCCGCGTTCACATTCGACAGGTTGCTTAAACATTCTCCCAGAGATTGAAGTTTCAATTTTACTTTTTCACTGGATCCAAAATTTTCCTTTTCCCCGGAAATACCAGCAAGAGGAAGAAATGCGAGAGTTATCAGGAGGCCACAGTAAATACAATAGGATAACTGACGGTTACCTCTCCTCCCTCTTTTGGAGGCGGGAAGCGAAGCCTCCTGATAACTCTCAACACGCATCCTTCAACCTCCTCGTTATTCAGGGTAGAACTTTCTATGGAGTATTTGGTGACTCTTCCTTTTGCGTTAATAGTAAATTTGACAACTACTTTTCCGTGAAGTTGCGGATTCTTTTTAAGTACCTTTTCATAACAGTATTTAATCATGCCCATGCGTCTCATAATTGTTTGACGAATACTGTTGGCATCAAGAAATCCTGTGATTTTGGGTCCCTCTGTTCGTATCCTGCTGGCAACTTTCACGTTTTCTTTCCCACCAAGCCCTACCGAGCCACCTTCCGTAGCCTTGAGCTCACCGATACCCACACCACCTCCGCCTGTGCCACCAGCTCTTGCCACGCCCAGCTCCTTAGCAGAACGTGCAAGTTTAACTCCGGCCACCTGCCTCATTGCCTCGTCCAGATCCTTGGCAAAACCAGCACCTTTTGAAAGAATATCAGCAAGAGCGCCCCCGCCTTTTCGCTTACTTGTAATCAATGCGAGAAGACCTTTCGTCCTCACCTTTTGACGTATCATTTCACGGCGTTTGGCCTCATCAATACTTGTACCCTTGCCTCCAGTACCTTCCTCGTCAGTTTTACCGGGGCCCGCTTTTTCACCCTCCTCTCCAGTACCCTCCTGTGCCTGAGTTTCCTCCTTTTGAGCCACTGTCGTAGCAGCCGGCGTTTTCTGCTCTTCTACCAGTTTGGGAGCGATAATTTTTATAAACCGCTTGGGTATAAACCGCTGTATTTCCTCAATGGACTCGAATTTGGGAATCTTCACATGATAAAGGTAAAAAATAACAGCATTGTGCACGACAAACGAAATAACAAGAACAATAGCAAAAATCATATCTGTTCGCCTGTCTTTAATACTCGAATTCATGACTCTTTCCCTTTTCCCTTTTCTTCCTTGTATGTGGCAAACTTGAACAGCGCGAACTCTGCTTGACCGGCAGTGTACATAATTTTCTTCAGAAGTAAGAACGGCATCCCCTTGTCTGCAATGAGTGTGAGTTTACCTTCAAACTCTTCCCCTCTGAGTCGAGCAAAATATTTCTGTTTCTCGGCTTCCTTGGTGAGGGCCTCATACAGACCTGGAATAAGGAACTCCTCTTCTTTCATGTTCTCGACATTCCAATTGTTTAGCTTCGCAATGACTTTATCGCCATACACAATTTTGTCCTTAGTCACGATAATAGAAGCAGTCACCTCGGGTGTTCGATCAGAAGAGGAAACCGGTAAGGTAAGGTTGGGCATATTCACATTGAGCTCTGGCTGGGTAGAAAAACTTTTAAGCAAAAACACAAGAAGAATCGTGAGCATATCCACCATGGAATTGAGCATAAGGGACATGACAGGCTGAAGCCTTTTCTTTCTTCTTGCCATTTTTATTTACACTCCACAAACATTTTCTTATTGCACACTCGCCCCTAAGGAAATGTTGGGATGAAGTACCACCTTTTTCTTCTGCCCGTTCTCCACCACATACTTCACCGAGCTAAAATTTTTATCTATCGTATCCATTGTGCTCACAATAAGCTGGTAATCAATACTATCTTCAGCCACTACTATGACATCATTTTCATCAGGATACTTGGCCTTAATCTTCTTAAGTATGCTCGCGAGCTTGTCAAAATCGTAAGTGCCATCAGGTGCTCGAGGCACCGTTGTTTTCTTGCCTCTCTCAGCGATAACCCCACCAGCCCCACCCACGTAAAATCCCTCGTCAGTAATTGCAATGGTGAGGTTAAGTCGCGGCTTTTCTTCTTCCTTTTTCACTTCTTCCTGAGATGCATCTCCCACAGCAGGCAACGTGGTGTCGAGCACTGAAATCTGGACAAACACTGCCGCAAGAAGCATAAAAGGTATGAGAGCAAGAAAAAGATTCATCACTGGCACAATGTGCAACTCCGTGTCACCAGAGAGTTTGCGTTTAATTCTCTGTGACGGTTTTACGTAAGGCAAGGTTCACACCTTTACTGTTACTTTCGTGGTCTCTTCTTCTTTGATAGAAGAAAGCAGCCGCAGGAGTTTAAACGAATACTCATCGATGTCATCGGTTAATTTGGTGGTTTTACCTACAAGAATGGAGTAAATAAACATGGTCGGGATTGCCACTATCAGACCAAATGCGGTGGTGTTCATAGCGACCGCGATCCCCTTGGCAAGGAGGAGCTGTTTTTCACTGGGAGATGCGTGAGCCAGAGCATTAAAGGCCTGAATCAACCCAATAATTGTACCAAGGAGTCCCAACAGTGTTGCCACGTTAGCAGTCATTTGGAGGTAGTGGGTTCGTTTCTGAATGTCAGGAACCACTTCCAGAACTGCCTGGTCAATTGCATTCTGAATTTCATAGTCAGGTTTATCCGCCACTTCAAGTGCAGCTTTAAAAACCTTTGCCAGGGCGCTCTTGCCGTATTTTTCACATATCTTCATCGCACTTGCAACCTTCCCCTTCCGAAGTGTCTGCTGAATACTGCCCCAGAATTTCTCGGCATTCACGGAATAGATACCGTAAAGTACTATTGCTCGCTCAATAATAATGGCCAGTGCAAAGACTGACATAAGAGCAATAGGATACATGAACGGTCCGCCCTGCTGGAAAAATTCCGCAATTCGATAAAACATGTGTTGCCCCCGCGATATATCCGCCTGGTTCTGCGCGGCCATTGCGGCAATGAGAATAATGGAGTGCATCTTTCAACCTCCTATTTCAGGTTATTATCCGTTACGGCCAGGATTATCCTGTCAACAAATTTCTTATTTTTTGCATTCTCTTCCAGTATACGAGCTTTGGTGGAACGCTGAAGAATAATCATGGCTTCAGGTTTTTGTATCTTGCCTCGAATCACCATTTCTTCCAAGCGGATTACCTTGGCGCGTTTCTTCTTGGGTTTAGCTTTGGCATACGAGTCAAGCGGCTGCAATGCAAATAAAATGCCCAGAGCGCATCCTGCAGCAACCAGAAATTTACCCAAGTTAAGGCCTCGCCCCCTCATTCCCTTCTCCCGTCTTCTTTTCCCCAGAGACATCCCCTCGGGGAGGCTGTTCCACCGCCTCCTTAGGTTTCATTTTAGCAGAGGTCATCTTTTCAAGCAATTCTATGCGCTTCTGCACTTCCTTGAGGTGTTCCGGTGGCGCATCTTTTCCGAGTAATTCTGCGTACTGCTTCAAATATTCAAGAGCCAGTTTCGGTTTGCCAAGATAATCCTGATAAAGATTGGCTAAGTTGTACAAAGCAGGCTTTCGGTCCTTCAGATACCTTAAAGCTGTCTTATATTCTTTTTCTGCTTCTTCCAGCAGCCCTTTCTTTCGCATGATGATACCCCTCAGCAGGTGACCCTCCCCCCCTCGTGGACGTGCACGTACAGCCTTTGCAATATGCTCTTCTGCATCGTCCATACGGCCAAGCTTCAATTCCAAACGTGCCAGATTAACAAGAGCCTGATAATAATTCTTTTTCAATGAGATGGCCGTTTTAAACTCATCCACAGCATCTGCCAAATAACCCAAGCGCTCGTAAATAAGGCCCAGTAAATTATGAGCTATATAATTTTTGGGAAAACGGCTGGTTAATTCTCTGAGTATGTAAATACCCATTTTATCCTTGCCGCTTTCATAATAAGCAAATCCAAGGGTTAAAAGAGCACTTTCAATGTTTCCATATTTACGAATTACAAAAAGGCTCTCTCTGATTGCATCATCATAATCACCTCTTAATCGCAAAAGAATCGCCCTGTTGACCCGCGGGACCGGATTATCCGGTGCCATTATAAGAGCCTGATTAAGAGCACTGAGCGAATCATCCAGACGCCCGAGCTTTTTGTAACAAGCTGCTAAATTAATCCAGGCTTCTACAAATCCGGGTTCTTTTTCGATGGCTTTCCGGTAGAGAGCGATGGCCTCCTTATACTTTCGCAATTTTCGTTTCTTGTTGGCCAAATTAAACAGCCCTACCGGATCCGTAGGAATTAATTCTTTTTCTTCCTCTATCGCTTTGGCTGCAAGTCCCTCTTCACGCTCCTCTTCACCAAGCTTCTTTACATTTTCAAGTACGCGCGGTTTGGCCTCGGGAACCTTTTTTACACATCCAGCACTCACCGAAAAAACAACCAGCAATATCGTGCTCAAAAATTTATATGATGTCTTCTTCCTGAGCTTCATTTGATTACAGGGCGCATGATGTAAAAATCTTTACGAAACTTTTCCAGTGTCTGCAGGGGCGACTTATGAAAAAAGCGATCGAGTTTTCCACTAAGGAGAAACTGAGAAACCCGGCTTTTTTCTTTAACCGCCACTCTCAAACGACTGAACGTTGTCTTTTCCGGAGTGGTATCTCCGTATACGTAAAAGAAATCGTCAATGGCAAATGCCATCTTTTCGTCAGCCCGTTTCATTTCGTAACCCGGCTGCAGTTCCTGTAAAAGCAATCTGGACTTATAAACCCATTCGTTCTCGATCCCCAGCTTCTCCGCATACTCAATCGCTCGCTTCACAGCCTCGGTAGCCTTGTCCTCAATGGGAAAAGCCTGTGCTTCAAGCTCCTGTCTGTAGATATCTTCCTCTTCAGGAGTCAAACCCGGAGGTACGGGCGCATCATAAAGCGCCTCTGCAAAATCTTTATACGCTCGTGCAATAAGGTAAAGCGCGCCTTCCGCCCAGTAAGCGTCACCATATTGTGGTATGTTCACAAGCTCTTCGGTAAGTTTCTTCAACATTTCCGCTTTCTTTTCAAGAAGTCGCTTCATCCTCTTCATGGGAAGTTTAAGTTTGATGGCATCATATTCCTCGTACATTCTGTAGAGAATGTTAAAATGAGCTGCAGCAGCTATTTCCGCGTATCTCTTTTTATCATCGGAAGAGAGTTTGGTGAATGTCTTTAATACTTCTGTATAATACTTTTTCGCCTTTTTCCATTCATTTTGAGTCTTAAAATAATTGGCTATCCACAACTGGGCTTTTATTACGTTGACATAATCGGTGGGGAACCTTTTAATGTATCCAAAGTAAATATCAAGAGCTTCTTTTTTCGAGTCCATCTTTTCAAAACACTCTGCCATACTTAGAAGAAACTCCCGAACCTTTTCATCCTTAGGGAACCGCTTGATGTATTCTCGATAAAACATTACCGCCTGTGAATAATGCCCGAGATCATGATTAATCTTTGCCGCATTGTAAAGAGAATACTTGCTCTCCTTCGCCCGTGGAAAACGTTGATATACCTGGGTGTAATACTTCAAAGCACTTTCAAAATCAAACACCCTGTCGTAAAGAGAAGCCAGCTTGAACAGTACCTTTACAGTAAGCTCTGATTTTGGGTACTTCTCTGCAAATTCCTCCAGCACGTTGATCGCTTCTGAATAATCACCCTTACCTTCGTAAGAGACAGCTATGTTAAAAAGAGCCTTTTCCGAAAGGTCAGTTCCTGCAAAACGAGCAATCACCCGTTTGAACAGCGAAATGGCTTCGTCATATTTCGCCTCTTCCATTCTCTTCATTGCTGCTTTGAACAGGGAACCTCCCACAATACCCGTGATATATTCCTTAATCTCTGGCGTGAGTATTTCCGGTCGTGCTAAAAATTCAAACCCTGTTTTGTAAAGATTATCATAATCGGAAAGATCTACATATATTTTGATAATATTTTTAACCGCGTCATCTGTTAAGGTAGTGTTAAAATAGTTATCTACAATTATACGAAACAGGGAAATGGCATCACGTGGATCACCGTGCTTCATCAATAAATATCCTGCTCTGTAAATAATAGCTGGAGTTCTGGGATCAAATGGAAATAAATCCATATACCATTTTGCATAAGAAGCATATATCTTTATGAGTTGTTTTATTTCTTTTTTCGACATATCGCTGCGTTCCTGAAAAATCGAATCAAGAGAATAAATAGCATTGTAGGCAGCCTGTTGAATATATTTGTTCTCAATGCCGGGGATATTTATCTCAGCAGCTTTTTTATAACTATCAGATGCTTTCAGATAGTAGTGTTGTGTAAATAGTATTTCTCCTTTAAGAAAATACGCATCAGATATGTAATAACTCCGAGGAAAATACTTGATCAATGTATTGTAATAATAAAGTGCTTTTTCATAAAAAGGCTCTGCCTTTTCATCTGATCTCTTTTCGGCTTCTGAATGATAATACTTGGCCAGTTCAATAATCGTTTCTTCAACATTTTTAAGAATTGAAGCGCGCTTCTTTTTGCCTATCTTTGCACGGGAATACCAATCAGCGTCAGGGAGAAAGGTTTTTATGAACTTATCCTTCCATTCAAGCATTTTTTCAAGCTGGTTTTGTTCAGAGTAATAATCAGAGATTTTCCTGTAGACTTCCGGTACAAGGTCGGAATATGCATATCTATTAAGAAAATAAAAAAGAACCTCAAGGGCCTTCTGTACATCACCCCTTTCGTGATAAATGTCCGAAATTTTCAAAACAATTTCACGTGCAAATTTGGGACCCATCCGCTCTGCAAGAAATTTTTCCGCATCTTCCACACTTGTCTTTTCCGCGAGACTTACAGCAAGGTATTCTTTGGATTCCTGTAACAATGAAGTTTCTGATTTATGTGTTTCGAAGTATTTAATAGACTTCAGGAAATATCGCACTGCATTGTCATAATCTTCCATCTTGTAATAAGACCATGCAAGTTTGTACAGGGCCTTGTCATAAAACGGGCTTTGAGGGTGAGCTTCGATGAGGCTGTAATAAGCCACAGCGTTTTCTAAATCGTTTTCATTAAAGTAGATTTCACCGGCACGAAATGCCGCCTCGTCATAAAGACGACTCATAAATCTCTCATCAGCAATTTGTTTGAAATATTTTAATGCTTCTTCGGGCACCTGCATTTCATACCAGCAGTATCCCAGGAGATAAAGTACGATATCAGCATCTCTGTGTTCTGGATAAAGTTTTAAAAACTTCAAGTACAGATCAATAGACTTACTGTAATCCTTAAAAGGCGGCAGTTCATTCTCCTTGAGCTCGCCTCTTTCCAGTTTCTGTTGGTACTGGGCGACCTTGCGCTGGTATTCAATGCTCGCTTTCTCATAGTAAAGCTCCGCAAGGCGAAGAATAATATCAGGAGCTGATCGAGAATGTGGATACTTCTTTAAAAACGTTTCAAGTGTTTTTATAAGCTGATTGCGTTCCTCTTCTTCTTTTGCCGTTAATTGAGATAATATTCCCTGAAAGCGGCTCTCTATTTCACCTTTCTTTTGATATTTAAGGTCCTCGAGAAGTTTTGACGCCTCTTTCGCCTCCTTTTTCAGGTCCTCAACTGCAATTTCAGCGATCAAG
The DNA here is from genome assembly GCA_024275095.1 of bacterium. Classification (GTDB taxonomy): domain Bacteria; phylum JAJRZV01; class JAJRZV01; order JAJRZV01; family JAJRZV01; genus JAJRZV01. Next base: position 8,945 of record JAJRZV010000024.1, read on the forward strand.
CGTGACTTGATTTTCTCGGCGTAATACTGTTCTGGACTTAACTTATCTACCCCGGCCCAGCAAAAACCTGATTTGCCTGCGGACCAGATAATCAACAATGCAGTAACAATCACACGAACATCTCTCATTTGGCAGCCTCAACAGTCTTAACAAGTGTGTCCGATACTTCGACAAGATGCTGAAGAATTTCTGTTAAATTTTCTCCCTTTGTATCAATTGTTGTTGCAGTCTTTTCTATCTTTTTAATTGCTTTATTGACTTTTACTTCTTCTTCATGTTGCTTTTGTTCTATGCGTTCATATAACTTTCCTATTTTTTCGGAAAGTTGATTTTTCTTAGCCCACGAGACATCAGTATAAGCAAGCTCCACGCGAGCAAGCTCGTTAATAATTTCGTTTCTCAACTCGCCAAGAGCGAGATAGTGAAAATATTTTTCGTCCTTTTTCAATTTCTCCAGCGCCGCCTGCGCATAAAGTCGAAGAGTTTTGACCCGGTTTTTAAGTTTTTCCGTCTTGAGAATTACAGAGGTGTTAAATACTTTCCACAGGTCAAGAATCTCTCTTTTTATTTCGTCTATTTCGCTTAACATGCGGTCAATTTTCTTAATTCTTGGATCGGTTTTTATGTTATATTTGATAGAATATAAAGAAAGAATGTAATCCAGCCTGTTCATTGATTCATCCAATAAAGTACCAAGTTGCTGATATGTCTTTACAGCTTTATGAGCTATAGCAGCATAAATATTGTATTTGTTTATAATTCTCGGATTTTCTCCCTGACGAAGCTGGTTTTCTAATTCTGAAATATGATCATAAATTTTCTTTATAAGCACTCTAAGTCTTCTGTCTATTGCCAGTAATTCTCTTCGATAATTTCTTAATCGTTCATAAATATTTCTCTCGGTATAGGTTGTCCTCTCCACGACAGGAGCGAGTTTCAATTCTAACAATCTTTCTCTGATAGAATCTGCATACCTGACCTTTTCCATAACATTCTTCTGAGCCATTGTATGTACCTTGTCCTCAAATGTAACGAGACTCGTAAAAAGCGCATCTACTGAATAAAACATTTTCCTAATCTTTTGAAAAATCTCTTCGTACTCTCTAAGAGAAGGAGCATCGGACAAAATGTTTTCCAAGACTCTGGCCCTCTTGGGAAATGTACTGCGTATAATCTCAAACGAATAGGTATACTCCCATGTTCTCATTTTTTTTAAAGTCCGCGTAAGCAATTCGATATCCTGTTCATAACGTTCCAGCAAGCTCTTGAGATATAACCAGCCCTTAAGATACCCCTGCTGTTCTGAAATAATGTATCCTTTGAGAATATTGGCATCGAGCAAGGCGGCAGTATTTGATGCTGTTCTTGAAATCGACTCTGTCATCTGCAAGGCTTCCTCTAAATTGCCCAGCTTGTATAGCATCCATGCACTCTCACTCCGCACAATATCTTTCAGTGAATCGGAAGTTACAGTAGCGTACACGGAAAGTGCTTCCGAAAACCTGCCCATATCGTTCAAGGCTCGAGCAATTTGAATAGAAGCAAGGTCTGCTATATATTTGGATTTTGTAACTATTCGCGCCTGACTAAAATACTTTATAGCTTTATCGTAATCCTCCATTCCCGCATATGCAGCGCCGAGAACAAACAATACTTTACCGGTCTCCTCCCCTTCTTTTTTCAATTTTAAAAGAATTTTCACTGCCTCGTTAAAGCGGTTGTAAAGGACAAGTACTTTTGCTATTTCTATCAACACATCCAGTTCACCCCTTAGTGGTACCTTTACCTTTTTGTAAACTTTTAAACTTTCGTCATAGCGACCTTCCTTTGCAAAAATCGCGGAGAGTCTCATAAGTATCCTGTCCCTGAGTGCCTGCTTCTTCGTAAATTTCAAAGCCCTTTTGAGAATCTTTTCGGCTTTCATGGAAATGCCGCTCAGGTCGTAAATCCAAGCCATATAATATAAGCCACGAGCGTAATCCGGGCTCTTCTGGAAAACAGGGTCACTGTTCAACTTTTTGAGATACGGATAAAACCGCAGGTAATCACCTCGTTGGATGTGCGTCTCGATAGCGGACAAAAAACGGGTGTCCTTCCGAGAAGCCGCAATGCCTTTTTCACCCATTACAAGTACGGCTGCAATTAAAATAAAAACTTTCAGCCGTTGAAACGACATTGACTATCGAACAGAAGGTAACGTTTTTTTTCGCTTTACCTGAAAGAGAATCACAGGATTGTCTTTTTGAAGTTGAAAAATAATGTCCACATCACTTGTAAGACCCTTCTCCACCGATACAACCCTGTCACCATTAACGGTAACGTTTTTTTTCCTTCTGAATATCCCCTTCTTTCCGGTGACTTCAGCGATCACTTCTATCCGGAAATTCCCGGGAGCCACACTCTCGAGATAAATGTTCTTACCAACTGCGGGACTCTGGGATGAGTATACCTGATACCCGTTGACAAAAACGTTGAGGGAACGGATCTTATACCCTTCAGGCATCTCACTCTTCACGTTAAGACTTAACATCGTTCCACTTTCTGTCCCCTTTTCAAACATTTCATTGAGTAAAAGCAGCTGGCTTTTCATTTCGAGAATTTTCTCTTTAAGGTTTTCAATTTCCTTCTGAATCTTGTTCAACTCTTCGCGTATGGGATCGGCCTTTGCACGACGCTGTGCCGAGTAAACCGGCATTGAAATACCACACACCAGTACAACCAGTAGCACATGCTTCATATTCATAGTCTGTTTTTGGGGCTTCATTTCCCTCTCCTTGCCGAGATTTAAAATAATTTATAGCATGGTAAGTCCTCAGTCAACGTTAATTAAGTCAAGATACTTTAACCTGTTGTATTGATTGTAGATTTTGCATTTCCACCCGCATTATCCGCCAGGAGAGAGCATGGAGTTAAGATTTTTGAGTGTTTGGGTGGTTTCGCGAACCCATCGGTTTTCAATTCCGAACCTTGCGTAAAGTTCAAGATTCTTCTGATAGGCAAGTGCAGCCTTGTGGAGAAGAGGTGATATTTCCTTTTTCAACTCTTCAAGATACACTTCCTTCTCCTCCTGCGAAAGCCCTTCCGGCAGAGGACTGTTTAACATCAACGTGTACATTTCCCTGTACATGGTTCCGAGTTTATAAAGGGCGCGAGTGGCGATATTGTACCCTCCGGCAAATGATTTGAGATAATACTTTTGAGCCAGCAAAATCAGCTTGGCAAGATTTTCAAGTGACTCATGAGAAAGGGAGATTGGAAAAGTAGCGTTTTTTGAGAAATCTAAAAAATAACTTTCTCCTATTAAATGATAGGTCAGTCCTCGATAGTAATCAGCATCTGCGACCCTTTGCGTGTGTAAAAATCGAAGTACCTTCTGTAATTTCATTCTCGCTTCAACGGTGTGGCCTCTTACAAGTGCTATGCGCGATAGGTTGAGCTGATGCTGTACAAACAATGAGGGTTCGAGACGTGCCTCATCAACAGGCTCAAGAATCTTCTCTGCTTCCCTCCATTGTCTCTGTTCAAGATATGCAGAAGCAAAAAGTTCACGTGCATCTTCGCATATATCCGGGAAGCATAAATCCACAAGGTCTCTAAGGATTAAAATTGCATCATTGATACGGTCAAGATTAATGTAGCAGAGGGCCAGGTTGTACATTGCTGTTCTAATAAGTGGGAAATTGGTGGAAACACTTATAATGTCAGTGTAAAGTCTGGCGGCTTTTGAGAACTCATTGCGACTGTAGAGGATGTTTGCCTTTTCAAACAGGCTTTTTTCTGAATACTCCCGAAGCAGTTCACCATGATAAGCGAGAAATGTAGGTTTCAGCAAAAACACCTTTCGAGAAGGTGGTCGAACACCCGCACATGATGATAAATTGAGTTCGAGAAAAATGACGATGAGTACAAAGTAAATAAAGGAGGTGATGGAAATGGGCTTACCAGGCATATGGGAACTCCTCCTCATTCTGATTATTGTTCTTATTCTATTCGGTTCCAAGCGTTTGCCGGAACTGGGGGCAGGAATAGGTCGTGGAGTGAAAGCCTTCCGTAAAGCCATTCAGAGCAAAGACGAGCTTGACGTCACTCCACCTCAAAATGAGCAAAAGGTCACTTCTCACAACTCTCAATCCTCCAAATCTGAAAAAGAAGAAACGACACATTGAAAATATTAGCTTTGATTTATTCAAAGTGCCCGTCGTTTTTTAAGGATTTCAACCGCTGCTTTTTTAACCTCCTCATGCACATCGGACATTTCAGCAAGTTCCTTTAAATCCTGTTGAAGTAAAAAGTTGAGAATCGCAATAGCGATGTTGGTGGGGGTATAGGGATTAAAGGCCAGTGCCTTCTTCACCCTGTACCGTGAAAACCACTTTTCATTCTTAAAAATTTTCTCGAGAACCTTGGGGTTCGACGGTCGCCGTGAGGCAACCTTAAGAACAACCCGTTCGGTAGTTCGAGGATTTTTTAACAGGTTTTCAATTACCTCTGGAGAAAGGTCGTGTGCAAACTTATCGAGCTGATAAAATCCCCCGGTACGAGCTTTATACTTTTTTTCACCCAGTGTCATATACTCAAGCTCGGGAATAAAAGGATTATCACCATCACTGGCGGGAACTTCCTTGTTTTTATACCGCCTGAAAAGTCGCTCAACATTGGTATATTCATTTTCAAGTGCGTAACTGTATATGGCGGCAATTCTATGATGTCCCATGTGCTGCACCAGCGACTCAACATCCATAAAACATGCGAGAATGCGCTGAGAAGGTGTATCACCCCGGGAAGCTTTCGAAATAATGATATCCATTACAATGACCACTTCTTCCGCTGTTCTTTCAGAAAAGGCCTCGGCGATTTTGAGTGTCAGAGCCTCCCGAGAAGAAAAAATATCTGCCAAGCGCAAAAGTGACTTTGCAAGTGCTTGTGTATCCTTCATCAAAAAGACCGCGAAAATCGGAACTTAAAATTACTTTCAGAATCAATATTGAAAAATACGGCGTATATATCTCGTTGAGAACCTGTGTCGGTAGCAGGTTGAGAAAGCCGCGCTTCAATTTCAAAGGGTGTAAGGTGCACGAGTTCTTCAGGTGTCAATTTGTTTCCTGGATAAACCAGATGCGACTCGACGAGTCGGCCTCTTTCATCAACCGCCTCAACCTTCACGGGAACGGGTTGCCTTAACGGCTTTCTCAATTGTGCCTTTACAAGAATCATATGTTTCTGAGACGCACCAGAGAAAATTTTAAAAAACTTTACTTCTGCAATTTCGATCATTGCTTCCGTACGTTGAGGTCCTACCAGGACATTTACAAATGCACGGGTAAAATCAGCTCCTGAACGCCACGCTCCTACACCCAGTAAAACGAATATTGCAATCACAAGTGCGGAGGTGAAGACATACACTCCGCGCCTTCTTTCACGTAACATAGCAGCTTTCTGTCGCCGTCTTTCTATAAGTGAAATTTCAGCAACCCGTTTTTTGACTGTGTCAGATTCTTTTATGTCAAGAACAGTTGCTTCTTCTGCAGCAGTTTCAGATGATGCATCTCCTACTTCCATCAGTGTTGAAGTGGTTATATCCTGAAGAGACTGGACATTAAGTACGTTCAAATCAATCGACGGCGAGGAGGTGGTCTCTACTTCGAACGTGGAGTCCGTAACTTCACCCCCACCTGAAGTTTCGTCAGTGCTGAGGGGGATACTTTCACCGTCAGGTCCTTCTATTCCAGATCCCAGATCAAAGTCTGATGTAATCAACTCCTTTTCTTTTTCAGGACTTTCGGGCATTTCTCCTGATGCTTCTGGTACAGAGGTGTCAAAGTCTTCCGTGGATAAAAATCCTGAATCTTCTACGTTGCTCTCTTCAGGCGAAATAATATCTTCTATAGAAGGAACGTCTGCACTCAGTGTATCCGACTCGGAAGAAACCTCATCACCCCCGGCATCAAGAGAAAAGTCTGAAGAAATCATATCTTCAGCGGGAACATCCTCTCCAGAGGAGGTTGATTCAGGTTCCACTTCCTCACCCAGGGATGCATCTTCAACGGCAAAAGACTCAAAACCGGTCAGGTCAAATTGATCTTCTGAAGTTTCGGTAGTTCCTGCCGTAGAAGGTTCAGGTGTGGCACGATCTTCCTGGCCAAATGAAAAATCAAAAGATGACTCTTGTTCCTCCTGTGAAGCGCTGTCAAGATTCAAATTACTGAGGATTTCGTCTATCTGTTTGGAAAGATCCTCTTCTCCGGGTGCTTTCTGTTGTGACTGGGGAGGGGTGGGCTCCTTTGGTACAGGTTCTTTTGCAGGTTCATCACCGGGACGATACACCCGGAAGGAATGTTTACATTTAGAGCACCTGACTTTTACTCCTCCTGGGGGGACCTTTTCATCACTGAGTTTAAACTTTGCGTTACACTTTTCACACACAACAATCATTCAATTCACCCCTTCGGGGAGATACCTTGCCTCCGTTCTTCCTGTGTAAAAATATTATCAGCACACGTGGGGATTCTCAATAAGAGCTTCGTGGGCGGTTAAATTTTTAAGCCTTAAGCTTTTATCAGCACGTTCCTCAAGACACCAGCGCTTCTAATCCCTTCACTTTCTAAAACACCTGCCACGTGGTTTATGAAAACACTTACATAGTCATCCGAAAGCAGTGAAAGCCATACTGAAATATCAGGAACATCGCTTGTAACTGGCTGAACAACCAGCCGCAAAAAACCACTTGTCTTGCCACACCTGCTGCACAAAACAACGTCGGGGAAACGGATAAACACATCTCCGCTTTTTTCAAGGGTGTTGGCTTTGCACCTGCTGCACCGGTACGGAGGATGCAGCAATCCTTCTTCACAAAAGATACGCAGAACGAACTCGAGTAAAAACCGTCTCCATTGGTGAACTTGCAGGCCGGATAATTCAGCAAGTGTATCTTTTGTAAGGTTGAAAAGGTTCACGTCAGGTAACCCGGGACGTGAAAACCAGAGTGATAGTTCGCATATAAAATGCAGAAGAAAAAGCTTTAAAAAATCGAGTGGAAACTCTGTACGCTGCAGCACATTGACTTCGTCAAGATGGTAATACGTAAGCGCCCGACGAAACGAATAATCAATTTCACAAAGATTACCCATTTCAAACACGTTAAAGAACCGCCGCAAACTTTTATAACCCTTACGTGCTCTGCAAGAGATAAGACCGTGATTATCAGTTAAGAAGTAAAGAATAGCATCGGCATTATGCATCACATTTTTTCTCAGAAGAATCCCTTTGGATTTAAAGAAAATCAAAACGTGCGGTTTACTTAAACTTCCATAATTTCTCTTTCCTTCTCCTCAAGCAGTTCTTCAAGCTTGCCCAGGTATTCATCTGTTAATTGCTGTATTTCCTTGAGGCCGCGGTGCATGTCATCCTCTGAAATTTCACCACCTTTTTGCTTTTCCTGGAGTGTTTCTTTTGCATCTATCCTGATGTTTCGTATAGATTGCTTGTACTCTTCGGCAATTTTTTTCACATGGCGCACAAGTTCACGACGTGTCTCTTCAGTAAGTTTGGGAATGGCAATGCGAAGCACATTACCATCGTTATTGGGGTTAAGTCCAAGTTCTGACTGAAGAATAGCCTTTTCAATATTTTTTAAAAGGTTTTTATCAAACGGCTGGACCACCAACAGATCAGGCTGGGGAGCAGTTATGGTGGCCACGTGGTTAATGGGCATTTTCGCGCCATACGCTTCTACTTTTATACCTTCAAGCAATCCCGGGCTGGCTCTTCCGGTACGAACACGGGCCAGTTCGTGTTTGAACGCTTCAACAGTTCTGTTCATGCGTTCTTTCGCTTCTTTTTTAACTTCCTTCATATTCAACCTCCCCTGATACTCGTACCAATTTTTTCACCGAGAAGGATTTTTTTCATGTTGCCTCGTTCTCTGATGTTGAATACAAATACGGGAATTTTTAAATCCCTCAGCATTGATATAGCAGTAGGATCCATCACCTTCAGGTTCCGTGTAAGCACTTCTTGAAAAGAAATTTCTTCAAATTTCGTGGCCTCAGGATAAACCTCGGGATCTTTATCATATACTCCGTCCACTTTTGTCGCTTTAAGTATTGCATCGGCATGTATTTCAGCCGCTCGAAGAGAAGCAGCGGTATCAGTGGTAAAAAAAGGATTGCCTGTACCGCATGCAAAAATTACAACCCGTCCCTTTTCAAGATGCCGAATAGCCCTGCGCCGGATATACGGCTCAGCCACCGCTTTCATCTCGATGGCGGTGAGAACACGCGTGGGTATTTTCATTTTTTCGAGTGCATCCTGAAGTGCAAGAGCATTAATCACTGTGGCCAGCATTCCCATATAATCTCCAGTGGCTCTGTCAATTCCTTCGGACTCTACAGACCTCCCCCTGAAAATGTTACCACCTCCGATAACCACCGCCATCTCCACACCAAGAGCGTGAACCTCCGCTATTTCCGCAGCAATTTCCTTGAGAAGCTGAAAGGAGATGCCTGACCTGCCTTCTTCTGTTAAAGACTCGCCGCTGAGCTTGATAATTACACGCCTGTATAAGGAAGTTTTCCCCGACAACCCTGCATGTACATCTTTGTTATGATTCATATTTTCCAAGTTCAAACCGTATAAAACGCTTCACCCGTATGTTTTCTCCTAATTTGGCAATATAGGTCTTGATATAATCTTCAATGGTCATATCAGGATTTTTTACAAAATTCTGCTCTAATAGGCAATTCTCTTCAAAGAATTTTTCCAGCCGCCCCTCAACGATTTTCTCTATAACGTGGTCCGGTTTGCCCGTCTGACGGGCCTGTTCTCGAAGAATTTCCTTTTCTTTCTCAAGCACATCCGCGGGAATATCTTCCCTCGAAACATACCGTGGAGACATGGCTGCTATGTGCATGGCAAGATCGTGAACAAGGGTCTTAAAATCATCAGTTCTCGCAACAAAATCAGTTTCACAATTTACTTCCAGCAGAACACCCACACGATTTCCCGGGTGTATGTATGAATCAACCATGCCTTCAAGAGTTTCTCTATGAAGTTTCTTAGACGCACCGGCGATACCTTTTTTGCGCAGGAACTCAATAGCTTTCTCAATATCCCCTCCTGTCTCTTGAAGCGCTTTTTTACAATCAAGGACTCCCGCTCCAGTCATCTCCCGAAGTTTTTTCACATCCTCAGTGCTAACAGACATTTAAACCCTCCCCATGAAAATCATTTTATTTCATCTGCGATGGTTTCTTCAGTGGCGGTTTCAAGTGATGCCTCCTCTACGCCCCCTTCCTCCTCTTCTTCGGCTGCAAAACGTTCCTGATAAATCTTCTGGCCCTCTATACACGCATCCGCGATAGTGGTGGTAAGGAGTTTTATCGCGCGAATAGCATCGTCATTGGCTGGAATAAGGTATTCAATACCGGTAGGATCACAGTTGGTATCAACAAGTGCCACAATGGGAATACCCAGCTTTTGTGCCTCTTTCACAGCGATCTCTTCTTTCTTGGTATCAATAACAAAAACCGCGTCTGGAAGCTTTTTGAGATTGCGCAGACCTTCAAAATATTTTTTCAGTTTTTCCCTCTCTTTCTTGAGCTTATTGATCTCGCGCTTGGTAAGATGAGCGAACTGTTCGTGATACTCATCTTCGTCGATTTTCTCCAGTTCCAGCAATTTGTCTATGCGTTTTTTTATGGTTTTGAAATTGGTAAGAGTACCTCCCAACCACCGTGTGGCCACGTAGGGCATGCCGCAACGCAAAGCCTCCTGCCTGGTGGTTTCCTGTGCCTGTCGCTTGGTACCCACAAATAAAATTATCCCCCCTTGAGAAGTAAGGTCCACCACGAACCTGTAAGCCTTGTCAAGCAATTCAACTGTTTTTTGTAAATCGATGATATAAATGCCGTTTCTTTCTGCATAAATATAAGGTTCCATTTTAGGGTGCCAGCGGTTGGTCTGATGACCAAAATGGACCCCAGCCTCCAGCAACTGCTTCATCGTGACAACACTCATTCTAACCTCCTGAAAACGGTTGTTCGTCCGCTCCCTTCAACCCCCCGGGAACCCGGTGGGTTTAATGGGCACCACCCGCAGGGTCCAGGAGCGTGCTTTTTATCGAAGGTGTTTATACCTTTATTCATACGAATTTGCAACAGAAGATGTCAGAATCGTGCAGACGAACACAATGCTGAAACCTACAAAAGCACACCCTGAAAAACAGAACTTGCAGGACCAACAAGAACAACATCTCCTATGCCGTCCCATTCCACCACCAGTTCACCTCCCGGAAGTTTCACAGTCACCGGACTGCCGACCCTGCCCTCCCGCACAGAGGCCACCGCAGAAGCACACGCCCCGGTTCCACATGCAAGAGTGGGGCCAGCTCCTCTTTCCCACACATGAACCTCAATAGCATTCGAAGATATAATCTTTACAAATTCCACATTGATACCATTCGGAAACAAAGAACGGTTTTCTGAGATCACCTTCCCGTGTTTCTCCAGCGAACCTTTCTCAAAAATCACAGCATGAGGGTTACCCATAGAGACAAGGTGAGCATCCAGCACCTCGTCTGGAAGGGTTATCTTTACAGGGAACGACTCACCACGAAAAACAGAGGGCAACAGTGAGGCTTCAAATACAGGGCGACCCATATTGACTCTGTAGTTCCCGCCTTCTTTCGTCACTTTTTTCAATCCAGCCAGTGTTTCCACAGAAACGCTTTTTCCCGTGGCTCTCCCGTGCCTGAGAGCAAAATCCACCAGGCACCGAATCCCATTGCCGCACATTCCTGCTTCAGAGCCGTCTGGATTAAAAATTCTCATCTTCACATCCGCCTTCTCCGAAGGAAGCAGAAGCAAAAGCTGGTCGGCTCCGATACCAAAATGTCTGTCCAGATATTTACGGGCGAATTCAGAATAATCGCCAATTGTCTGGTCAAACAGGTCTATCACAACAAAGTCATTACCCAGAGCGTGCATCTTCTCAAATTCAATCATTGTTTCACTTCCAATCCCACCTCATCTTTAATCAGGTATTCAATACTCTCTCTCCCTTTGACCAGGAAATAACTGTCTCCGTCAACCAACACCTCTGCAGCCCGCGGGCGGGAGTTGTAATTTGAAGCCATGCTCGCCGCGTAGGCACCTGCAGAAAGAACAGCAATATACGCACCCCGCTGGACCTCAGGAAACAATCGCGCTCTTGCGATAAAGTCACCGCTTTCGCAGACAGGTCCCACAATGTCCCATTCTTTCATTTCTCTATCTTCAATAGCTTCTACAGCTTCTACACACACCACCTCGTGATAGGCATCATAAAGTGAGGGCCTCGGCAGGTCATTCATCCCGATGTCCGTGATGATGAAGTTTTTGAACCGTGTCTTCTTTACATAGAGAACCTTTACAATAACTGCACCCGCATTACCCACAATGCTCCGTCCGGGTTCCAGTATGGGTATAGTACCCGACTCCTCTGCAATTTTATTGACGAGATTTGCATATTCGCGGATAGCAAATGGGCTGTCAGAGTCACGGTACTTGATGCCCACACCACCCCCAAAATCGAAATACCTGATGTTCAGTCCATCTTTTTTCAAATGTTTCACCATTTCTTTAAGCTTATTGAAAGCTTCCTCAAACGGTTGAAGTGAAAGGATCTGTGAGCCGATGTGGCAGTCTATTCCCACAGGATCAAGACCCGGCGTTTTTGCTGCAAACGAATATGCTTCTAAAGCCTCGTCTTCGGGAAGACCGAACTTGGCTTTTTTGAAACCGGTGGAAATATAGGGATGCGAAGGAATTGCCACGTCCGGGTTAACGCGAATAGCCACAGGAGCCTCTTTTTTCAGATCTGCTGCGATACGCGCGATATTTTCCAGCTCTTCCATTGATTCCACGTTGAACATGAGGATGCCTACACGAAGGGCGTATTCAATTTCCTCATCGGTTTTACCCACACCAGAAAACACTATGCGCGAGGGATCTATCCCTGCGTGTATAGCTCTGTAAAGTTCTCCTCCGGATACCACATCCGCTCCTGCGCCCAATCCACCCAATATCTGAAGTATTGCTCTGCTGGTATTGGCTTTGACGGAGTAACATACAAGCCCATCTTCCCTCAGATGAGTTCGATACTCCATAAATTGCTTTTCGATGTGATTGCGGCTGTAAACGTACAGGGGGGTGCCGAAACGCGTTGTAAGCTCGGTTATGGACACGTCTTCACAGTAAAGTTCCCCGTTCACATAACGAAACTCACTGGCTGGAATAGTCACTGTTTCACCTCGAAACGTATTCTACTTTCCCGCCTAAACGAATTGACGCTTGAGACCCCATAGATGCACCGGGACATATGTTGTGTTTGATAAGAATTCATTGTTGAAGCGGCAACACCAACTTTTTTAACCCGTTTTCCACACTTGCGGTAAATAATATACCCCGTTACATCGGAAGAGGTAGAAGGTGTCCACACGACCTTAACCTGTTCACCCGTTTTAACAGTATAGACTCTTCCGGGGGGTGCAGGTGCCGGAGGCATGTTGCGTATTTTCACTTTTTTACATACGTCTCCCTCTACAGGAATACCTGCATAAAAAGTTACGGGACGAATGTAATATGTGTACTCCTGATTCATCTTTACGTTTACGTCGATAAAAAATCCTCTCCAAATAGGCGAAGAATTTAAGGGAATATACTGCGAACTGTCAACACGGTAAATATTGTAAAATTGACTTTGCGGACTTTCCCATCGCACCTCTATCAGGCGTCCCAGGGATGAGGCGGTAACCTTGCTGATCTCACATCCGGGAATTGTCACCTCCTGAGGGAAATTTACCTTTGAAGGTGCTCCGTAAAGGCCGTTCTGAAACACGGGAAGTATTTCAATATCTCCGGTTAGTGATTCCATGCCCACACTTAACCAGTAAGGCAGCTTTGAAATCTCCAGATGTATCAGCAATTTTGGGCCTGAATACACCACAATTTCCTTTAATCCCTGCGCCTGTGGGCGTTTAATAAACATAATCAATGTATTGCCGCGTATCAGGATGGGGATCCTTGTAAATAATGGGCGTACATACTTGGCTGGATATTCCGGTGGAACCCTGTGCCCGCACGCACCGGTACCCAGATATACCAGCAAAATGAGAACTCCATATGCAGCCAAATATTTCTTCATCCAAGGCAATCAGCTCAGCACATCTTATTCTTGGTATGCGCCTTCACCAAATTCAACAACCTGCGCGCTGTTTTTTTTACCTCTGAAGGATGAGGACCTCCCGGAACCTTCCTGGCCTTAACGCTTCCTTCCGGGCACAGTGTTTTAACGTCTTCAGGGTCAAGAGCAGGGTGGATTTTCTTCAGTTCACTATCTCTTATTTCTACAGGAGATTCTTTATTATCCATGAGGTGCTTCACCAGTTTGCCCACCGCTTCATGGGCTGTACGAAACGGGACACCCTTCTGAACGAGCTTCTCTGCGAGATCGGTCATGAGCAATTTCCAATCTTCTGCGGCTCCAGCAAGGATATCCCTGCGAAACTCCAGGCGCTCCACAAGCATACACATGATGTTTACACTGGCAAGTGTGGTATCGAATGCACTGAACAGGTGAACCTTGCCTTCCTGGAGATCACGATTGTAGGTAAGGGGAAGATTTTTTTCCAGAGCCAAAAGTGCAACAGCGGCTGCTATTACACCACCCGCCTTGCCGCGCACCAGCTCAGGAACATCTGGATTTTTCTTGTGAGGCATGAGGGAACTTCCTGTACACATTTCATCGGGCAGTTCCACAAACGAGAATTCATCAGATGCCCACAGGATCAATTCCTCCGCGAATCGCGAAAGGGTCACCATGATGGCTGCGCAGATAAAGGTAAATTCGGCAAGCAAATCCCGAAACGAGACAGCATCCATGCTGTTAAGACAGATGCGTGAGAACCCGAGTTTCTCCGCCATAAACCTGCGGTCAAGTCCCAGCGTGTTGGAAGCAAGTGCACCTGAGCCCAGTGGCAATTCATCGTTACGTTCCAAGAAGTCCTGAAACCTCGTCAGATGCCTGTAAAGGGCACACGCGTAGGCGTTGAGGTGATGGCCTGCTGTCACAACTTGTGCACGCTGAAGATGTGTATAGCCTGGCATTATCGTGGAAGCATATTTAATGGCTTTCTCTGCGAGCACCTCGACGAAATGCGCGAGCGAATACAACAATTCCTTCCCTGCATCTTTCATGAACATGCGAACATCCAGGACCACCTGCTCGTTGCGGCTTCTGCCCGCATGGAGCTTTTTTCCAATATCTCCTGTAAGCTCTACAAGCCGTCTTTCAATGGCCGTATGAATGTCTTCATCAGAGGAGTGAAACGAAAAACTTCCGGAGTCCATTTCTTTCTTTATCCGGTTGAGAGCAGAGACGATTTTTCTTTCCTCTCCTGACGTAATCACACCTGCTTTCCTCAATGCCTGTGCGTATACCTGGCTTCCCTTTATATCGTACGTGTAAAGGCGATGGTCTGTTTTCAGAGAGTTGGTATACTCTTCAACCTCCTCGAGAGTCCTGCCTGAAAATCGTCCACCCCATAACTTCATATCTCCCTCCGGCACTCAAATTAAATGGTCATCTTCTTCTTTATACCATAAACAAAATGCCAGTCTCTTCATTTGCCGCCAAAATCTTCTCTTGATGAGTCCTACTTTCCATGAAAAAATTCATACAGTGTGAGTATACTTTTCAAAAGAGCCCGGAGGATTTCGATGTTTAAAAAAATAACGATTTTATTTCTATTGTTTCCTCCCGTTGCCCTGGCTGGACAACTCGCTTTGAAAATGGCCACCATCGCACCCGAGGGCACGGGCTGGATGGAGGTATGGAAAGATGCTGCACAGGAAATAGAAGCACGCACAAAGGGAGCGATAGATGTGCGCACATACGCCTCAGGCGTCCTGGGAGACGAAGGCGAATACGTCACGCTCCTGAAAAACGGAGACATTGATCTCGCCGGAATTACAGTTCACGGCATTTCACTCATTGCTCCCCAGTTCCTGGTACTCTCCGTTCCCTTCCAGTTCCGTAATTACAGCGAGGTGGATTATGTGCTCGAAAACCTGGACGAAGAATTCAGGAGCATCTTCCAGAAAAAGGGATATCAACCTCTCCTCTTTATTGATCATGGATTCGTCTACGCTTATTCAACAATAAACATACAAACTCCTCCCGAAATCAGGAAAGCCAGGGTGTGGATATGGATGGATGAGCCCTCTGCAAGACTGATCTTTAAGGCCATGAACGTACAAAACTTTGTTCCCGTACCCTTTCAAGATGTAGTGCCAGGGTTAAAGAATGGACTCATTGACATTGTTTACACTTCTCCCAGTGTCTGCGTCGCCACCATGTGGTACCGGTACCTCAACTATTTAATTTCTCCACCTTTGCGTTACGAACCCGCTGTTCTCGTGGCCGGTCCTTCATTCAAACAAAAGTTTTCGCCCCAGCAACAAATGCTTATCTCTGAAATCATTGCCACAAAGGTCCAGGAGGCCAGAGAAATCATGCGGAGAGAGCAGGACAACGCCTTTGTCGAGCTCAAAAAAAGAATGAAATTGATCCGCTGGAGAGAAGAGTTTACCTCCAGCATTCGTGAAAGAACCCTGGAGTTCATGGTCGAAAAGGGTCTTGCAGATGCGTCTCTGTTGCGGAAAGTGAACGCGCTGTTACGAACATTCAGAAAATAAAGAATAAAACAAAGTATTGCAATCTCCAAATTTCCTTTCCAAGCATGTAGCACACCTGAGGGTTGTAGTATATAATTTGCAATTCGTAATAAATGACACCCAAACAACACGGAAGAAAATACACATTCAAAAACCCATCATGTTCTATTGTTTCCCACAAAAACAACACTGCCGGTGGCAGAGCATTTTACGGATTTGCAAAAGTGATTGTGGTGTGCGCCTTTCTTATACAAACGATGTGTGCCCCAAAAGAAGGCTCGGTGTGCCTGCATAAGAAAGGCACTTACCTTGAACCTGGATGTTTAAGCGCCGGGATTTCCAGCATGGCCCTTATCTACGTATCCGACTTTCATGGGCGATTGCTTCACTGGTCAGAGGAAGAATTCACTCCGTATCTTGTTTACGTGGACGAAGACGGCATACCACACGAAGATATGAAAATGTTCGATGCATTCCTCATACTTGCCGGTGCCAGGAACACGTCCGGTGAAAATCACTCTTTTGCCAATCAGTTCGAAACCGGGTATCCTTCATCGCTCTCGGACTGGACATGGCTGATGAAAAAAATTTTCGCACCCGATGGTCCACTTGCAGGGCTCGAAAAAGCAGCCGAGAAATGGCACCGCGAAGTGAAAATTGTCCTCCTCATTCCCTACCCCGAACGGGAACAGAAAAAATTTGGAGTGCTGCATGGCAAAGAGCTCAACTTCCGTTCATACACAGATCGGTTTACTGCTGTAACATGGTGGATTTCGGAAACACTTCAAAAATGGGAAAACAGTGACTATTCCAGATTGGGTTTCGCAGGATTTTACTGGATGAACGAGGTCATGTTCGAATTCGGTGGTGTGTATGGAGACAATTCGGACGAACGACTTGTCGCTGAAATAAGAGACGTCATTCACTCAATAGATACAGGCAATGGATCGTTACGGTTCTTCTGGATTCCATCGAATCTTTTCTTCGTGGTAAAGCCGTCTCTTCTCGACCCCGGTGCACCATGGTATCTGGACGCAGAAGGAAAAGAGATTTTCGATGCTGTGATATTTCAGCCCAATTACATGCAGGGATTTTATGAATGGAGAACCTACAGGACTCTCCAGCAGGTGGCGGAAGTAGCGAAAACTTATGGTTTCGGAGTGGAAATGGAATTCAATGAGTGTATCTTCACGGACAGGGGATGCCTTAACCGGGCGATGGAATACTTTGACGCAGGCAGGAAATATCAATGGAGGAAAAGCGTCCAGGCATTCGTATTCGGCAATTACCGGCTATCCAGGATGAGAAAGGAACTCCCCGCCCTCTACGACGAAATATATCGTTACCTGAACGAGGAATGAAATGTCACAGCGATGTTTATTAATAAGGGCAACGCTTTTTTGCTGCATCTTCACACTGATGGGTATGGGTTGCGGCGGACGTGGTTCACCTTACGGCAGTGGAATTTTCGGAGAATGGGTAACCGATCCTTACGGCCTGCCGGCGTATCTCTACCGTTTTTCACTCTCAGACCCCCGTAGCTATTACACTGTAAGAGATACAGGTTCGTGGGAACCGGAAAGACGTAACGACCACTATCATCTCATCGGTAACGAACGGACACTGGTAAGATGCTTCAATGATGGAAGTGCAGAACTCATAGCACCTCTCCGTCTGTTTGTAGCTGTAAATTATCATGCTCCCTCCAGGGGCCTTGGCACCGGCGGATACGGTATGCTTTTTTATCCAGGAGGTTCCCTTTCCACGCGGTTTGAAGCCAACGCCCGAATACTTTTTGGAGAAGGCTACTGTAAAAAAGAAGTAAGAGACGGAGCCCATAGCATAACACAGTATCTCTTCTCTCCAGACGGCAGGGACCCGGTTCTCATCTCGCTTTCGCAGGTCACAGGCAGCGGCGAATACGAAGACGCATTTGAAATAACACCCGTGGTGTTCACGCCCCTTTCTCCCGAAACAAAAAGGTTGCACTACCTGAAACAACAATCCAGGAATGCCGAAACCTTTAACGTAAACGGGCTTCCTTGGGCGAAATTCACATTTGACGGCATGCCGGAAAGAATCACGTTCTTTGTCGGAGCGGCTGCGGCGCCTGCAAAACTTGAAATTTCCGAAACGCTCTACGGATACACGGTAAAAGTAAAGTACACGTACACATCCAACACCCCTTATTACTGCACCCTGCTGGGATTCAGGACAGGTAAGGACCCGACTGTTACCGCTCTCGCATATCGCTATCGCGATCGCTGCAACACCGCGCTTGAAGACCTGATCAATGCTATAAAAGAAGAGGCCCCCCTTTTCGACACAGAACCCTCCTACCTGAAAAGGGAAACGAGCTGGCACTACTCATATCTCCGCTCAGGTTTCATTTCAGGCGGTTCCGGTACCCGCGTAAAAACATCAGGATTCCAATCCTACGGGTATGTTATGGGTACCGGTTACTCGCCCGGGTTTGCTGAGCAGGCACCTGCACCGGGCAGGGATCTCTCGCAGCACGCGGAAGCTCTCGCTGTATACAATCCAGCCTTTGCCCGCGAAATCCTGGAACTCGTGCTGGAACAGGTGCCGCAAGACGTATCAATCACCTGGTGGCACATTCCCGGCGTTATCGCACCGAGCGATTATGCGCTGTTTCTTATGTGGGCCGTGGAAAGGTACGTGCTTGTCACAGGAAATTTTTCATTTCTCGATACGAATTTACGTTTTTACGATGAAGGCACAGGAAGCGTATGGGAACATCTCACGGCTGCATACAACTACCTGAAGCAACGCGTCGGCAAAGGGCCTCACGGCCTGATACGCATTATGGGTGGTGACTGGAACGATGCAGTGGTGTTTGCAGCCGGTACAGTCGAAGGAGCGGGATGGCAAAATGTCATGGAAGAAGGTGAATCCGTACTCAACACAGCAATGGCCTCTTATATTTTCCCCAGATTTGCCGAACTCGCACGCATGAGAGGTGACACGGCTCTTGCCGATGAACTGGAAGAGGAAGGCCAGGCAATGTGTGATGCGCTGGAGTACGCGTGGGCGGGAAAATGGTACGCACGAATGCTCCTTACAAGCACGCGCTCACAGGTGCAGGGGAATATCATCGGCAGTGACCGCATGTACCTCGAGCCTCAGCCCTGGGCTATCATGAGTGGTTGCGCGGACAGGTACGGACACACCCGCGTTTTGATTGAAAGCATAAGAAACGAGCTTCTATCGCGTTCCCCTATCGGTGCACCGCTTATCAGCCAGCCCGTAGGCCACGGTATCGGCGGAAGACCGGGGGAAGGACACGACGGAGGCGTGTGGCCGCTTCTCAACGGGTGGCTGGTCAGGGCGCTTGCAAAAGCGGAACCCACCCTCGCAAGTTCGCTTTACCTGCGAAACACTTTGGCTTACCACGCGGAGGTCTTCCCAAGCGTGTGGATAGGCATATGGAGCGCCTTCGACTCTTACAACATTTCACCCTCGCCCCGTCCCGGCTTCACCTGGGACCAGCTCCCTTTCTACGACATGAACATCGCTCCCATATCTCATCCCGACCCTCATTTCTCCCAGCTCGGAGCGCTTCTCAGTCTTCTGGGAATCGAATTCGAAATTAACAGCATTCGCATCAATGCACCTGCATGGGAAAATAACTTTTATTTCAAAACCCCTATACTGGAAATCAAATTTTCAGAGGGAACGTACTCGCTCAACTACAAGCCGCTCGAAGGTCAACCATTACATGTTTCAGTAGAAACAGACACGCTTCCACTGAGAATAGCAAGGGAACAACAATAACTCCTGCACTTTCTGCATAACCCGAAAACAGTCGGGCTCAACACGTTCGAAGTTGTACGGATTCAGGCTACGAATCCCGCGCAAGTACCCTGCGGGCGACACCAGCGTACTCTTCTGGCACTAAGAGACGAATGTTTGAAAAACCACCCGGCGCCGAGGGAATCAGACTGCAAATACTCTCATCGAACAGGAAAGCGTGAATGCCCTCTTCTTTCAATTTCCCTGCTGCCATGTGAGCTTCCAGTAAATTCTTGAATGTGGCAATTGTTACAAGTTTGTCTCTCATGGTATTCATGTTATCCTTGAAATATCTGTTTCACAATACAAGAGCTGTTGTGTCCGAGCCTCTCAGCTTTTCCCGTTTAAGCAGGCCTGGAAAAGGGAAAGGATTTAAGGTTAAAACTTGCAAGTGTAGAGACATTTCATGAAAAGGACAACACGCATAGTATTTGGAACAGTCCTATTCATACTGGTAAAATAACCGCGGTGATATCTTTCAAATATTATTCACGCATATATTTTCTATTCATCTCTACCATAACAGTCTGCTGCACATCGTGCTCAACCACGAAACCGATCAACCCCTGCCTGCGCGTATTCGCTGATCCTCTTTACGTATTCGAGGTGGCTGAAAATTACCAGGCCGGCATGGCATCCAGTTACGACCGGACCGGTGGAAACAGCGATGGTCTTCTTTATTCTTACCTTTACCGGGACGGAGACGAATACGTACTTCTGGAAGCAGAGGGGTCCGGGTGTCTCACGCGCATATGGTTCGACTACATGGCTCGATTTCCCGGATTCGGAAAGGAACTGCGTTTCTACCTCTCCAACTCCGGCAGTCCCACACTGGTCATGCGATTCGCTGAAGTTTTCAATGGAGACTTCAGCCCGTTTCTTTTCCCGCTATCGGTCGGGCCCCGTCTTTCAAGCGGAGGATACATCAGCTATACACCTCTTCCTTTTGAAGGTCGAGTAAAGGTCACCGCCACATTCAGACCTGTGTACTACCAGATCGGTTACATGCTCTACAGAGGAACAGATTCCGAACAGCATAAAGTTCCACTGGATGACGTAGAGTACGTAAAAGCAGCTGAGACAGTAAAGGCACAAAGCTTCAATACAGGTAAGGAAGGTCCTTCTTACACGGCCGTGATAGAGCCGGGCACAGAAGTGAGATTGCTTCAGCACGAAGGCACAGGCATACTGAAATCATTTACGGTAAAGTCCGCGCACCTGGAAGATCTAATCATTAAAGGTTACTGGAACGGTGCCACCGCACCGCAGTTCACCCTCCCTCTTGGCGAGTTTTTTTATGTAGGTGGAGCGCGCGATGTCATGTCGTTTTACGTGAAGAGACGAACACACACCTTTTCATTCTCCATGCCCGTACCCTTTCAAAAAGGTCTTGGCCTGGCAGTAAAGAATACAGGAGATTACGCTGTTGCAGTAACCGTAGAAGGTCAGATGGAAGAACGTGACGATGCTTTAGAAATGCCTCTGCTGCACAGTGTGGTCATGCCCCTTCGCAGAACCGGCGCCGGGAAAATGTTTGTGCTCACAGACGTGAAAGGCAGGGGCTTTTTCGCCGGCACAGTACTGCGCATGGAAGGAGAAACAGAAACCTTTGCGGAGTGCCGGGAAGCCATGGGGGTGAACTCGGAACTCTGCTTTCTGGAAGGAGATGAATACTTTTACGTTGACGGTTCAACACAGCCATCGCTACAGGGCACGGGTACAGAAGATTACTTCAATGCAGGTTATTACTTCATGTTCGGATCTTTCTCCCTTCCTTTCCACGGCCTGATAGAGCTGGGGCTTACGGATACCGGCCATGCACGGGTAATTGCGTACCGATTTCACCTGAGCGACCCTGTCCCGTTTTCTCACAGTTTGAGGGTGGAACTGGAGGTGGGCCCCCTTGACGATGTCCACGGAAAGTACAGTTCTATTTCGTTCGTGTACCTGAATTCACCATGAAGGTCACGAAATAATGCAGGGCAATTTACACTGTTTCCGAATCTGTGCAGGCGTACTGAGCATATTCTTTTTGTTTGCAGGTTGTGAGAAAAAAGCTCCTGTCAGCACTGTCACCGCATACATTATCACATCGCAAAGTCACGTCCCGTCCCTGCCAGGCGACAGTGCATGGGCAAGGCCCGGTGACTTTGTCCTTGAAAACGAAAATCTCATCGCTGTAATACGCCAGCCCGGACGGACGCCCGGATATTTCCTGTACGGGGGCAACCTCATAGACCTGGCACTGAAACTACCGGACGGTTCCCTCGCGCCTGACGTGCTCCAGCAAATGAGCCTGCTCTTCAACGCGGGTTACACGCCTGATAACTCGCGGGTGTACATTATCACCAGAAACGGCCTGCCGGTGGTCCGTGCAGAAGGCACACTGGCACTCTACGAGACGCTGGATTTCAAGGCAATCTTCGGAATAGACCTCAATACATTATGGTTCATACCCGACGCGATCCTTCCAAAGATTCACGTGATCACGGAATATTCTCTGCGTGAAACCGAACCCGTGGTGGAAGTGAGCGTTACAGTAATCAACCGTTCACGGGCACGCGTGCGGCTTTTACCCGGCGCCATCGTCAATGCCGGCGACGGCGAAATATTCTTCGCAAATTCGCCCCAGGGATTTGGTGAACAAACGTTTCGAGAGATTGATTTTGCCTCATGGCTTCAGGGACGCTTCGGGTTCAGTTATATTGCTCCCTCCGGGGCCGTGGGGTTCTCACAATCCAAGGGTGTGGTGCTCATGCACAACCCTTTTTCCGGCAAATTCGAGCCCCTGGTTCTCAAACCAGGCGAAATAACCACGTACACCTTTTACATTATCGCCGATGAACAGCCCGTTGCTGCGGCGAGACAGTTCTACGCGAGGCTCAAAAGTGAAAGAACAGTAAGTATAAACGGCAGGGTTGCCGAGGAGCATACGGGCAGGCCTGTGGAAAATGCCCGCGTCGCCGTACTGGGTCCACTGCCTGAAGAAAACGCTTATTCAATTTTTGTCACCGGCAGTGACGGCCGATTCAGCGGAAGGCTGCCCCCGGGAAAATACATCTTTGTAGCAGAACGTGACGGCCTTGCCACCTCGCTCACCGACGTCGTAACCCTCAGTCCGGAGAGCGGCTCGTATCCAATTTCGCTGACCGTGCCCCGATTTTTCACCGTGAAATTTTCGGTTGTAAACGAAAAAAAGCGGCTCATTCCAGCGAAAATCTCTGTTATCGGCTTGAAAAACACCTTTCGACCAACCGTGTTCAGGGATGTCACGTGGGATTTCATTCCCGAGGGACTGGCGACTGTGGTCCATGCCTGTACAGGAGAGGGTGAGGTAAAATTGCCACCGGGCAGGTACGAGTTTGTGGCCTCGCGTGGAGTGGAATATTCCATCTCGGAAAAAGAACTGGAAATCGTTGATACGGATGTAGAAATATCTTTTAAACTTTACCACGTGGTTAATGTTCCTGGATTTATATCCGGAGATTTCCACGTCCACGCAGCAAGTTTCGATGCACCGCTCTCCAACCGCGAGAGAGTAATCACATTTGCGACGGAAGGAGTCGAAATACTGGGAATTACAGACCACGACGCTGTGGTGGATTTTTCCGGGTATGTAAAAGAGCTGGAATTACAAGACTACGTAAAAGTGGTTACCGGAGAGGAAATCACCACCGTGGGCTTCGGACATTTCAACGTCTATCCCATGAAGCCAGATCCTGAAAGACTTGATGGAGGAGCCATAGACTGGGGACTCGCCCCGGGCAGAGACTACATGATGACAGCAGAGGAGATTTTTCAGGCGGTAAGGGCGCTGGAAAAGGAAGAAGGCACGCCAAAAGTCATCCAGGTTAATCATCCGTGGGGCAAAGCAGGAGGCCTCTCACAGATGGGGTACTTCGACGCAGCAGACATCACGTTTCTTCCCGACGGCACGGTTACAGATGGACCAAACCGGACCGATCCTGCACGGCTTCGCCTGCCGCCCAATTCGAACATTTTTTCACCCGGATTCGACGCACTGGAGATCTACAACAGCCTGTGGACCTGGGGAAGGGAAGGAAGAATCGACCCTGAACTGCCCCTGTGGGCATGGTTTAACCTTCTCAACAGCGGCTACCGTGTCACAGCCATGGGTAACACGGACACCCATCACAAGTTCGTCATCGCCGCAGGGTATCCAAGAAATTTTATCCGTGTGGAACACGCAGCACCTGCCATAGTGAGCATTGCAGAAATTGTAGACGGCATAAAAGGAGGTCACTGCATGCTCACCAACGGTCCTTTTGTAAACGTGGAGGTGTACTCACCATCTACAGAAGAAAGGGGCTCGATGGGCGATACCGTGAATACCTCCGACGGTATCATTCAGCTTACGGTATCCATCATGTCTCCCGCATGGGCTCCCTTTTCGCGGCTGGAAATCTATTCCAACCCGGTACTCCCGGGCCACCAGGACGAGTTCATACCCGGAAGCCTCTCCACGTATGCTCTTGTGCTTCAGGACATTGACCCCTCTCAGATTCAGCGTTTCTATCTGGATCCTGAAAATCCGGAAAGTGAACGACTCCAGTTTGAAAAAACCTTCAACCTCACAGGTTTCAAAGGTGAGCGGTGGATTGTGGTTCGAGTCACAGGGGAACGTCCGCTGTTCCCTGTAATCCCCAACAGGATCAAATCGGGCCACGCTCTTCAGGAGCTGTTCAACAGGGATTTTGCAGAAGACGAAAGCGTACGGGTAGTGGCCGTGACCAATCCCGTATACGTAAACGGGCCATGAATCCAGAAACAAAAATAAAGCGAGGTAACGTAATGGACACATTTAATCGACGTTTAAGGATCATTCCCTTACTGAAGTGGGGTAGTATATTGTTTTTTATGGTAACTTCACCAATATTCATTCCATTTTCTGCACGAGGAGACCTTACCATAAACATGCTGGACGCGTTTTACGGGCCAACCAATATCAATGCAGGCACCGGTAATGGCAGACTTACGGCAGCATTTTCACGTCGTGGTGAAATCACCCTCTTCAAATACCCCAATCCCACCTACTACGACCAGATCAGTTACCGAACGGCACCTTCTTCATACTACGAACCGCGCATGGGAGCCCGGGAAAATGCCGGAGCATTCGGTGGAATTTTCTACAGGACTGTTACTGCCACGGCAGGAAAAGCGACTTTTTTCCGTGACACCAACTGGGAAGTATCGCAGGGATACGATGCACCTGACTCCTGTGTGATTATCACCGAATACCAGGAAAACACACTGGGCATAAAAGTCACACAAGAAGATTTTGTACATCCGGTCCTGAACGTGCTTGTAAGGCGGGTAAGCATAGAAGTGGATAATCCGGATAACTTTGCAGAGCTCAAATTCCTGTTCTTTGCAAATTTCGATCCCACCACTGAAAAAATTCCCTACATGCCTGTTGCCGACTGGGCCTACGACAACGAGATGGATTTTGCACGCAGGCCCAACGACTTTGCCGCCGTATATCTGCCGGGTGAACATGCACTGCTTTCATTTAAGCCGGAAGGGGGACATTCCTTTACATCCTTCAATTTCGGAGAGGACCTTACCCGGAGCATATCACGCCAGGCACCCTCAGGAATTTTCATTGTCGCATCATCAAGGCCTGATTTCAGTGAATTTCAGGTAGGGGTAGAAAAAGGGGGAAAGAATTCAGTGGGTGGTGAAGATCCTTATTACGATATGGAAGACGGTATTTTGAACGGTGACACATCATGTCTTGGAGTGTGTGCCAAGGGCTTTGCTATTGAAATAAACACCACACCTTTTCAGGTGGACATATTCATGGCAGCAGGTCAAACATTAAACGAAGCACTTGTGGAACTGCGGAAGGCCCGCGAGAAAGGCGCATCTGTAATGGAACAGGAAACAATTGACTTCTGTAAGGAACTGCTCGACCGCGCTTACGTCCCGTCATCCTTTTCCTCCACGATGGCGGCAACGGTTCTTCGGGCCCTGCACGTAGCGTTTTTTTCGCAGGACCCGGAAAGTGGCGCCATCGTCGCATCGGTTGCCACGCAACCCCCGTACTACATGGACTGGCCACGCGACGGCGCGTATATTCAATTCGCTCTTGATGTGGCAGGCTATACCGACCTCGCACAAAAGCACGCGCTCTTTCTCGCATCTGTTATTCGCAAACAGGACACCCCGTTCTTTCCCGCAGGCACGTACGGGATAAATTATTATGCCGACGGTGTAGAAGGCTTTCCTCCGTACTTTCTTGAATGGGACGAAACAGGACTGGCCGTATGGGCCATGGTGGTGCACGGGTACTTCATTCAGGACGATTGCGAGAGAAAAAATTATTACAGGCAGGTATATCCCGCTGTAAAGCTGGCGGGTGAGGCTCTGTACTCCTGTCGGGATGAAGCAACGGGCCTTGCGTGTGAGTATTTCAACGAAGGCAAAATGCAGCCAGTGCGTGATGCCTACGGCGACATCACCGTGCTGACCGGCCTGAGGTCAGCAGCCATGCTCGCGCGAGCCATGGGCGATACATCGCTGGCAGAAAAATGGGAAAGTCGAGCCGATGAACTTGATGCAGCCATGGAAGAGTATGGCGAGTGGTGTATGTACTTTACATATCCTTACTCAAGGTACTGCCGTGACGTCATCACCAACCAGGCACAAAAGAGTTTCCAGCAGGTACAGCGCTTTGTTTCAAAAGAACCTGGAGAATACGCGTACGTCGGCATGATGCTTATCCCTTACGCACTGGGCCTTTCGAACACTGTCGAGTACCGCGGTGAGCTTAAAGAGGCTGTCAGGGTGCTCCTCGAAGACGCACCAACCCAGGACACACGACATTTTGCAGAAATTTACACCGTCACACCCACCGGACAGTTCGAACAGCGTAACGACGTGCCGCAGAACTGGTCTGCCACGTCTTCTTACCTGGCAGGCGTGGCTGTATACGCGCCCGAGAAGGTATTTTCTCCCCTGCTCTACAGGCCTCGTTTCCAATGCGAAGTACCATCATGTGGATGCAGCAGTACAGGAATGAATGCCGGTGATTACTACTCACCCTTGGCAAATCTGCTCGTGTGGCTCATCCCTCTCCTGATTATTATGCGTGGTTACCATTCGAAACAAAAGGGATAAAAACAGGTATCTATTTTATCACGGAAACACGTAGAACCTGCCTTCCATGTGAAGCAAAAACAGGGAAGGGCAGGCTCTCGTTTACTCTCTCGGTCAGGGCCTGCCCTTATCCCCTGTAAGGCCTATCTAATCATACTGATGGTGTTATCATTGTAATTGGTCACGTAAACCGTTCTATACGTATCGTCACGAACGGTCACATCGAATGGACCACCACCACCGCTGATGAGCCACCTCACCGTGTTGGTCGCGATATCAATCACGCCCACCTCGTCGTTGTTTCCATCGGTCACAAGGGCGTACATACCGTCAGGCGTAATGGCCACGTTTTCAAGCCACGCCCAGAATGAAAAACCCGCTATGGTCTCGGTGTTGGTATTCGTGGCAGTATCTATCACCTCAACCGTATCGGTGTTCGTACATCCCACGTAGAGGCTCGAGCCGTCGGGGGTAATGGCTATGCCCCTCGGACCGCAGCCCGGTAAGGCCACGTTTGCAGTGACCGACCCTGTCGTGAGGTCAACAACGTCCACGCTGTTGTTATTGTTACACGTGACGTATGCCGTGCTGCTATCAGTTGCAGCAGCAACGTAGTACGGTCCACAACCTGCGCTGAGAGCAACGGTGGTATAGGTGAGGGTCTGGGCATCAATGACATAGAGGTTATCATCCGCGTTGCCGGCCACGCACACCGTCAGGCCATCGGGAGTAACCGCAACCCCCGCGGGAGAAGCGCCGGTAACCGGTATGGACGCCGTCTGGGCGAGATTCAGGGGATCTGAAATATCAATGACCCTCACGGTGGAGTCCCCGTCAGAGGTCACGTACGCCGTGAGACCCGAAGGGTGAACCGCCACATCCCACAACGTCACGCTTGCTCCGGGCACAAGCACAACGTCGAGAGGCGAAAGGGAGTCAGCATCGTAGGAGAAGAACAGGTTGTTATCCTTCGCGACAAACAGGGTGTCCCCGTAAACGGCTATCCCTTTCGGGTTACCGCCACCAGGAATGCTTGCGGAGGTGTCAACAACGCTCGGTTCCCCGATAAACGTGCCAGTGAAAGGCTCGGGATTGCTTATCACACCGCATGCCACTTCCATGGGATCCTGCGAAAATGGATTGCCGACCACATCCTGAAGACCGGACGTTACAGTCACGTTATAGGTATGACCCCATATAAGTCTGGAGTTCGGGGTCAGCTGAAGAATGGATTTGTCTCCCAGTGCACTGATTGTAAATGTCACAGATGATGGGACCGTCGCATCTTCCATCTTTATCGTTGAGCCAGCAACGGCAGTACCCGTGTTGACGGGCTTAGAAAATGTAATAATATAAGACCCGTCCGTGAGCAAATCACCCTCAAGCGGAGGATCTACAGCGTAAACAGTGAGTGTTGTGTCGGTATAAAGTGAATACTCACCGTTGAGATACCTGAACACGTAAACCCTTCCACCGGGTACAAGACCCTTGACCGCCGTATTGAACGATGCTTCCACACCGGTGGCACTGTCTTTCTGAACACCAATGGACGCCTCCTGCGCTGAACCATAATCCCCCATGAACGGTGAATTCATGTACTGAAATTTAATATCGCCACTGCTTTCGTAAAAGTTCACCTGGAAGTCGAAAGTTTCAGATAAAGATGCATTGTCAGTAAAGTTTATCCACTCGATAGTGAATACCCTGTTGGGAGCAGTACCAGTCACCTTGTAGTAAACCTGTCCGGTAATACCTGCATTGAGGTCATCAAAAAATGGAGCCACCATGTAATCGGGGTTGGAAGGGTCCGGAATGGGATTGTTTTCAAAGTCCGCCCGTAACAGCTCCGTAAAAGAGAGCCATCCGTTGGATGTAACATTGATGGTCTGTCCTTCAGGAAAAACCACGCCGAAAAACTTCACATCCATTGGTAGGGTCAACAACTTACCGGCATCATCGTCATTCACGGCAAACCCAAGAGAGGTCCCACCTGATGATGCATCCTCAGGACAAAAGGTAAGATCGGCCAGATTGCCACTGAGCAGATAAGTGTAAGCATTCCTGTATATGGCCACTCCATTGGAGTTGCTCACTTTGAGATCCACAGTGCCCGGTGTTTCGCTGGCGGGAGTAAGAGCCACGATGGTTGTACTGTCAACCACGGTAAAGTCCGTAACCTGTGCTGTTCCAAGGAAAATCGTGGTATCAGGTGTTGTTGTGAAACCGTAACCCTTAATGGTAATCCATTCGCCGCCCAGGATACTCCCTGAGTCCGGGGTTACCAGTGTGATGGCCACCGTTGAATCGCTAACGACAATCTGGTGTGACGTGGTATTTTCAAGAGTGGAACCATCAGAAAGGCGAGCAGTTACTGTGAGGGTCACGGTGTATGTACCCCTGGTGGTATACGTGTGTGTAACAACCTCACCGGTGGCAGTAACCGAATCACCAAAATCAAACACGTAGGATATGATTGTGCCGCTGCCAGAGGTAGAACAGGAGGCATCAAAAAACACGGCTTCGTTGGTTGAAGCTGTGGTGGGACCGGTAAAACACGCAACGGGTGGATCACTCACCGATGCCAGGGAAGCAATGGATATCAGTCTGCTGACAGTGTTGGTAGCGCCGTCATCATCTGTAACAGTAAGGGTTACAATATAATCCCCTTCAGTGGTATAGGTGTGTGAAACACCGGATATGGTGCCTTCCACGGGGGGAGTGCCATCTCCAAAATCATACGAATACTTGACCACGCGCCCATCAGGGTCATACGATGCAGAGGCATCAAATGCTACGGGCTCGCTTGTGACTCCAGAGGAAGGAGAGCTGAGCGCAGCCACCGGTGGAACATTATCTGCAATGCTTATCTGTTTCGAAATACTTGATGTGGCACCATCATCGTCTGTTACCGTGAGGGTGATGACGTAGTTTCCTGCCTGCGTGTACGCGTGAGATGCAGCAGCCACCACGCCGGTGACAGGGGACGTTCCGTCTCCAAAATCATACGAATATTTAACCACGCGCCCATCAGGATCATATGACGCAGATGCATCAAATGACACAGGCTCGCCTATTGCGCCGGACGAAGGAGAGCTGAGCACAGCCACCGGTGGAACGTTATCTGCAATGCTTATCTGTTTCGAAATACTTGATGTGGCACCATCATCGTCTGTTACCGTGAGGGTGACCGTATAAATTCCTGCACTCGAATACGCATGTACCGCGGAAAACACGTCGCTGGCGCTTGAACCGTCACCGAAATCAAAACTGCAAGCTGCAACAATACCGTCAAGGTCCGTTGAGCCGGAGCAATCAAACACCAAGGCTTCATTTATGCGACCGCTTGAAGGACCATCCAGAACCGCGATTGGAGGGCGATTTTTCGGACCTCCACATGAACATACGGCCGCAACCACAAAAAATACAATCCATTTACTCCTTTCACTCAACATGTGTTCACCTCCTCCCTCGGTTTATTAAAAATAAAAATGGAATCCTGCCAGACCGAAAATGCCCGGATTAAGGGCCAGTGAGTAATTATCACCTATCTGCTGGTACTCAACCCCCATCTCCAGGTCAAGAGCCAGGCTCTGCACAAGCGGAATAAAAAATTCCGTCCCTGCTCCGCTGTGAACAAAGAAACCCCTGCCTTCACGGTACTTATCACTGCTCCACCGGAAAATACCCCCTGATCCCAGAAATACATAAAAATTGATACGGTTTCTTCGCACAACATTAAAATTCAGTCTGCCACCAATGTAAAGTTCCACGTCACGCTGCTCCACGGTATAAGTCGAATTGTTAAAAGAAACGGCTTCGGAAAACTTTCTCAAGGAAACACCGGTGAAAAACTGCATCCCAAAAGTTGGATTTACCCAGTATTTTACAGAGAGGCGTGGCGAGGGATTCAAAGAAGTATCCAGGCCCACAACAGCACCAAGCCCAACCTGATTCCTCAAATTAATGAGCACCACCCTCCTCTTCTTCCCCCTCTCAGCTGCCTTCCCATTAGCGGGCAAACCAATACATACCAATCCCACCACGGCGGAAACAATACACACCATTGTTTTCCTTTTATACCAATACATTCTTCCCTCCCTCGGGCTTAAATAAAAAAATATTTTTTCACTTCGGCCGAAAATATATGGTTAAAGGAAATTATATACCAGGCCACAACCCGAGTCAAGTTTTTCATGGAAGAAAAAACAATTCCATATCACCGATTAAACATGTTGTTAACCGAATGGTATATTTCAATCAATCTTTCATCCGGAACATGACACCATGAACGAGGTGTATCTGTAAATACAAGACGGTGCCATTCGACTGCTCTGTTTCGAACTTCATCAGCCACAAGGGCAAACAATTCACTGCCGGGACGGGGTTGACACAAACTCCATGAACAGGCATCAAGCTCAAGTTCCTGAGCAAGCCGAACAGTTTGCCAGATATCATCTTCGGTTTCGCCTGGAATACCTATCATGAAAAAGCCAGCCACTTTTACGTAGTCTTTCAAAATCTTAACAGCCCTTGCTATCTGTTCAACTGTGATACCTTTCTTCAAAACCTTCAGGCTTTTATCCGTACCAGTCTCAATCCCGAGGTCCACTTGTACAAGTCCCCGCTGGACAAGCATTTCGATTTCGTCTTTCCTTACCAAGTCAACCCTCGTGTTCATCTGCCATTTCAAGCCAGGAGCAAGATTATTCAGTTCGCTTGAAAACTCTTCTATCCATTTTCTATTGAGATTGAGAATGCTGTCCTTAAACCACACACCTTCAAGATTATATCTTTCGACCAGCGAGGCAATTTCCTCTGCAGCTCTGTGGGGTTCCATTGCTCGCCAGCGTTTGCCCATGGTCGAATGCACGGCACAGAACGAACAATGGTACGGGCAACCCCGCGTTACCATCACGGGAAGGGCTCTCAGTTTTCGAAGCTGTCCGGTGTAAGAAATATAGTTTTCCGCCGGAAGGAGCGAATACTCCGGGAAGGGTATTTCACGATTATTCAACAACTTCCTTATGAAAATCACTCCCCGTGGTTCAGTTCCCTGCTTCAGTTCGGAAACAAGCCTGAGAAATCCCTTTTCACCCTCACCCGTAACAACCGCGTCTGCTCCGGTTTCTTCATACACCTCATGTGGAAACACAGTTGGATGAACACCTCCCATGACCAGAAAAATGCGCGGGTATCTTTTCTTAATTTCCCTGGCAATTGAAAGACCAGAGGGATAGTTAGGAGTGAGACACGATATGCCCACTATCCTGGGAGCTGAGTCATCCACCCTTTCAAGCACATCTTTCCTGGTCAACATTTCGCCCGTACCGTCGACAATTTCCACGTCAAGATGGTTATCCTTCAGCACTCGGGCTATTGAGGCGATCCCCAGAGGCGGCTCAAAAGGTTTGATGTACATGTTACCTGCGCGGATCCAGTGCGCGTAGCGAACTTCTCTCTCTTTCAGGTCTGCAGGTTCGAGTAGTGGGGGATTAATAAGCATTATTTTCATGAAGGTTTCCTGGCAACAAATACAGTAAACATATTTTTTAAACCGATGTTGCGTGTATATCGGGTATGCTCCAGTTCATGATGGTGCATGTAAAGAATTTCAAGATCTTTCAAAAGGTTCTCCAGTTCCTCGTCGGTGAAAAAGTGATAGATGGTACCTCTTATATCGCTGATGGTTGTTACCTGGTATGTATTGGATTGCACCGGTTCTTCACGAGACTTCAACAATAAAGCAAGGGCATTATCAACATTGCGGACACTCGCAACAAACACCCCACCGGGCCGAAGTACGCGGTAAATCTCAAAAAATGTTCCTTGAATCTTCGAAATGTTCCCCAGATGAAGTACACGCCAGGCAAGAACAATATCAAATAAAGCGTCAGGAAAAGGAAGGTGCTCCATGTCTCCCCTCACAAGAGGCGCAACCACATGTGCACGGCGTGACACAAGTAAAGCCCGATGTGAAATATCCAATCCCAGAACGCTGATGCTGAATCGTTTCAGTATTTCGATATGCCTGCCTGTGCCACACCCCACGTCAAGAGCATTTTTCTGTCCCGTCGGCACGTAACGCAAAAGCAAATCTTCAACAAGAGGGTCAGGAACCTGAATATCATACCCCCCTTCATTAAATACACGGTCCCACGCATTGCCGTGTGTTTTATCGCATGTCAAAATCTTTACCCCATTGCGGAAATGACAATTTCAGTAATATCCCTCATGATCAGCGAGGAATTTTTAGCAGCAATAGCATCTTTCAGGCTCTGGTAGCAAAACGGACAGGCAGTTACAAATTCTGAAGCTCCTGTTTTTTCCGCATCCTCAACCAGTCTGCGAGACATGCTCACCTGAATTTCAGTGAATCCCGCCTTGAGCCCTCCACCCGCTCCACAACACCGGGAGTAAATGCCCGAACGTTCCATCTCGAGAAGTTTAAGGCCGGGGACGCTTTTTAGTATCTCACGGGGCTCGTTGAAAAGCCCGTTGTGTCTCCCGAGGTGACACGGATCATGGTAGGTAACCGCAAGATCAACTTCACGAGAGAGACTCAGTTTTCCCTTTACTATCAGTTGATAAATAAACTCCGTCATATGATACACGCGGAATGGAAATTGGGAATATTTGGGATAGTCCTGCCTGAGGGTTTTAAAACAGCCCGAACAGGAGGTCACGATGATTTCTGCTTCCAGCGAAAGGAATTTTTCAACGTTCTTTCTCACCTGTTGCAGGAACACATCCTTCACACCCATACGCAGGGGTGTACTGCCGCAACAGTATTCCTCAGGCCCCAGGATTCCATAGTCAATACCTACACGGTTCATTATTTCTGCAAAATTGATGGCAACCTCGCGGATGTTCTGGTCATAAGAAGCCGTACACCCAACAAAGTAAAGAATTTCAGCTTTATTTTTACCGCGGGAGAGGTCCTTTACAGGCGCGGACAGGCGCCTCTCCCTGTAGGCTCTGTCTGCCCACCTGCGTCGTGCAGACCGCGGCTGCATCCACGGATTGTCATAGTTTTTTATACTTTGAACAAGTGGATGCTGTGCCTCAAGAGGTCCATATCCGGCATTAACAAAAATTTCTCTTATCTCCTCCCATAGCTCAATAGTGTCAATTCGGGAAGGACACACAAACGAGCACTGACCACAAACCGAACACCTGTAGAGCGCATCACGAAGGAAATAAATGTCCTTCTCCTGGATACGCCTGCCGAAAATGGAAAGGAACGGGTTTGTACCTGCCCGGATGGCTTTCTTTATAAGGTAGATTTTGTAAAAAGGGGGCACCTCCCGTGCACTGGTTTCAGCATATACGGGACACATCTCCACACACGTACCACATCGTGCACATGCAGACAGGTCAATCCGTCTCTTGAGGGGCAGATTGTGGAACGCGAGACCACCGGCCATAAATATCCTCCCTTGACCCTTTCTCCAGAAGAGTCAACAATAGATTTAGAGGAACAGTGAACATGTGAACAAGTTTCGTGAAGGGAATCAGCACCACCACAGTAACAATCAGCGCAATGTGAAGAAAGAAAACATGGCTGTAATGTACGGCAGTCCAGTTGATAAAAACCCCGGGCACAACATGCGCAATGATGCCACCTTTCGTATACGCGTATTTCACACCGGCAAGAAGTATTCCTGTAACGGCTATTGCAAAAATTAGAAATGTGGATGTGAGATCTTCATAAAGTGCAGGAGATACGTGTCGACCAAAGGTAAAAAAACGACGGGCTAACAGAAGAAGAGAAGACACAACTAAACCTGCAGCCATTATATCGTGGATGAGAATAGCTGAATCTCCCCCTGTAACGACACCAGCAAAAGAGGGAACAAAGTAATACACTACAAAAAAAACAAAGCACACCGTCATAATAAAATGTGCTGCCCACCTGAAAAGGCTGTAACGAGCGATATTCCATTGAAGCACGACTTCTCCAACAACAACCTTCACAGTGCTCTTTACAGACGGGCGGTTCACGTGCATACCCGGGTCTTTCACAGTGACCAGCAAAGTAATGGCGTACACAGCGTACAGGGCCAGTAAGCCTGTACATACCCAGAATATCATTGTTTTTATGTCAGATACCTGCAGCATTTTCAGAAGACAGGTCTCTTTTTTCGGTTCGCATTGCCCGAAAATGCCAGTTGAACACGTGTGAAGCGCAGGAGTTGAGGCTGGACAACAGTGTTCCTGCTTCAAGCTCTCCCGACTTCACATGAGAAAGAGACTCTTCCAGTAAGGTCCTTACCTCTTCTACTTCCTCGGGAAGTGCAATAGCATTTCTCTTACGTCGCACTTTATCCCATATGGCGTTAACAAAGGTGAGGAAATGATAAGCCATCAGGTACTTTGAACCCTTCCATCCTTCGAGTCTGCGCGTTTTGCTTTCCAGAGCTATTCTCAAATTACTTGCAAGTGCTCTGATCTTGTGTATATCCAAAGCATCCACATGAGAGACTTCTTTTTCTGCTTCTGTACGCTTTCCTTCGCAAACGAGAAGTTTTCCCAGGATTAGATTGGCTTCTTCATATTCAGGATGCTCAATATGAGGACCAAACGCGTAAATTTTTAAGTCCTTGTGTGCAGCTCTCACTGCTGCAGCTCGACCTGTATAAATTTCATCCGCAAACTCCCTGTCCACAAGGAATTCCGTTTTGTCTGTAAAACCGCAATAGCGTGCAATCACCTCGACTTCCTCGGTCTCTTCCATTACAGGTCCGCCGTAAATGGGTGCTGTAATTATGCCTTTGGATACAAACGGGAAATTCTTCACCACGTGTATCTCAATCTCTCCCCTCACCGGATGAAATACATACCTGCATCCGTATGGCTGGGCGAACTTCTCCTTCATGCGAACAGGTTCGGGAATGACCTCGCGCAGATTGGCTATAGGAGCACGGATAAAATTGAAAAGGTTCAAAGGTTCCTTTGACGAACGAAGAACGAGGTATCCTCCAGCGCATGTACCAATATAAAGTCCTCCTGACCTTATAAAACTGCGAAGGGCGGTTGCACCTTCATGTCCCAGGCTTTCTGCTATGGCAAAGGTGTCACCTCCGGATACCACACATGCTCCGGCACCGGAAAGCACATCAAACGTCAAAGAAGCCGAAAAAACAACCCTTTTCCACCCGAGAGCCTCAAGTGTCTCACCCACCCAAAGCCACGAGTGAGACGTGCCTTCTCCGGTATATACCACAACCCAGGACTCTTCTTCCGGAAAGGTGTGAATAAATCGGCGCAGTGCTGCTCTGGACTTTATTTCAGGGAGCATCCAGAAACACCTTGGCTGTACTGTGTACCTGCTCTTCAAATGCCCCATAATCATACTTAATGCTTCCGAACACAGGTGAAAGATTTACGGAGAACACACCTGTAAAAATCGGGCAGACCCCCGCAGAAAGAGAAAAAACGTAGCGCTTTACAGCATCCTCCAGACAATCCCCGGGTGGCAGAGTAAGACTTGCTCTGCATTTTTTCACGAAGTTTTTAAACCATCCAGGAACATCCTGCCATATCTCCTCCACCACGGTGGAAAGTTCCTTTCCGTGATAAAGTGCCTCAAGAGGATGTGTGCCTGTCCGGACGGCATTCCACATGGTTTCAATAACATCCGACCCGCCTGTGACCAGTGCAAGAGTCTGAAAAGGATCGCTCAACAAAAAACCCGGTTCATCAATCTCGGATTCCTTCAGGCGTGATGGTTCATCTTTCACCATGAGAAAACTCTGACACGGATATGGACAGTTAAAGCATGCAGAATACCTGTGCACACGTTCTTTTATTTTTTCCAGCGGGCCTGTGTCTGCACCTGAAAGCTCCAGGACTCTCCCCATGCCTTTACATTCTTCACTCACCGCTGACCTGCGCAGCTCCACGCATGCACTGAAAAAATCTTCATCCGCTTCAAAAGACTCCATTCCCCTCAGGGCTACCGCCTGAACATTCAGGTTGTCCAGCATATCACCGGCACCGCAAATGTCACCGCTGTACCAGTAATCAACCATCAGGGGTTTCAACCCTCCTTCCTTGCCGTAAGAGATAACCTGGATGTTCTCATCCGCATGTTCGCCTCTTACACTGTCAACAAGAGTCCACACACTCTCGGTATTCAATGCACTGGCAGGAAG
Source organism: bacterium (assembly GCA_024275095.1). GTDB lineage: Bacteria > JAJRZV01 > JAJRZV01 > JAJRZV01 > JAJRZV01 > JAJRZV01. The sequence continues at coordinate 45,741 of JAJRZV010000024.1, forward strand.
GACTTCACATATACCATCGTGTATCCAGAGGTAAACCCTCTCGCTGCTTTTACCTTTGAGAACCACTGCGTCAAATCCTGAATATTTAAGTTCCGCGCCCGTGTGCCACAACAAATGAGTAACAACCGGTCCTGTTGCCTCATTCAGCCATACCAGCGTTGAAGCACACGAGGCAGGTACGAATGTCCCTGTGAAAAGACCGGCAGCGAATGCTGCGGTGCCACCGGTGTCTTCCAGAAGGTGAAGAGCAAGCAGGGGACCGCCCGGCGCTTTCTCCAGTACTTCACTGCTGAGTTCACGTTCATCTATCTCTCCGTTTTCCAGATTTACAACCACATATCGTTCGTTGAAAAAACGCCCCTTCATGAAGCACCTCCTTCCTCTACCAGGCATCCCGAAGGACAAACAGCAACGCAAAAAAGAAAATCCTCACCTTCACACAGGTCGCACGCCTCCCTCATAACAATCGGCTTTGATGAAGCACCGGCACCCTCCGCCTTTTCTCCGGGCAAAAGCACCTCTGCGCCTTCAGGTCTGCCGAGAAACACTTCTTTTTCTCGCTTGATCATCACTCCAAAATAGTCCTTCTTCTCATTGCGGTGGAGCATTATGCTTGAAGACACAGGGTTCATCTCGCGATCGCGGTGAAAAGAACAGGCAATTTCACAGATACGGCATCCTGTACATTTGTGTGTAATCACCTCCAGCTTCACGACACACCTCCCACCGAGTCCCACAGGAGCTTCACCAGGTCAACTACAGGGAGCTCGAGGCCTTCTCTCTTTACACCGTCACTGATATTCTGCTCACAAAACGGGCACGCAGTCACAATCATTTCAGCGCCTGTGGACGCTGCTTCTTTTGCTCTCAATCCTGCCGTGGCCACAGCCACCTCGGTAAAGGCCGTGCGTACACCCCCACCGGCCCCACAGCACAGTGAATACTCACGGTTCCGTGGCATCTCCACCAACTCCACTCCAGGAATGTTTTGCAAAATCTGCCGTGGTGCATCAAAAACGCCGAAATAGCGCCCGAGATGGCACGGGTCATGATAGGTCACTTTGGACGGAATTTCTTTTTTATGTTCCAGACCTTTATCCTGTGCAACCTCGTCCATGAACTCTACGATGTGCCTCACCTCCGCCCGGAGGTGTTCCTGGTAGAAATGTTTGAACGTTGAATAACAGCCGGCACAGGCAGTAACCACATATCGAGCACCTGTATTGTTCAGCTGTTCCGCCACTTCGTCACGTCTTTTAACGAAGGACTTCATGTCACCAACCCTCATCACCGTGGAACCACAACATCTCTCCTTTTCTCCAAGAATTCCAAAATTTACTCCTGCACCGTGAAGAAGGCGTGCCGTAGAAAACACAACGTCTCTGAAAGCAGGATCATAAGACCCTGTGCACCCTACAAAATAAAGCACTTCCACCTTTTCCTTGCTTGCATCTTTTATTTCCACATCTTTCAATCGTTTTGCCCAGCGCCCCCTCTGGGACCTGGGGCTCATCCAGGGATTATCGTAGTTCTCAATGCTTTTAATAAGCGGCCGATGCTCTGGCAGAGGAGCCAGACCTTTTTCCACCAGATAAACCCTGAGCGCCATAAAAGCATTGGTGGGCTCCAGTCCCTTCATCTCGCTGCATATAACCTGACAATTGCCGCATGCCGTACAGGTATAAAGAATCTCGAGGAATTTCTCGTCAATTACCAGTTCAGGAGGGTCACACGTGATCGCCCTGATAAGTTCCATTCGGCCGGTGCTGAAGTAAGCATCAAAACGAAAATACGTTGCAGCAGGACAATTATCTGCGAAACGGTAGTTTGTAAGAATTTCCGGACGTGTCATACCACACAGTTTGCACTTTACGCATTTCCAGGCAGTATTGCGATATTCAAATAAATGTCCAAACTTCCCAATCTGTGCATACTGCATCACCACCTCCTGTCTAAAATTTATCTTTCAACAGGCATCCAGGAGTAGAAATGTCAAATGTTGAGACCAGACCCCTCATTGCTCGTCCAGAGGATTAACACCGGGGTGTGAGATATACAGCTCATCCACCACGGCTTTGAACCTTTTTGCCAGTTCCCAGTAAACCTGTGCTCTCGGCATCTCGATTTCTCCAAAGCCGTACATGCGGCGATACATCGTGGCCTTAAACTTTTCCACAAACATTTCAGTGGTTTTTTTCAACATGACCGCTGCCCTCTTAATATCCTCAGGATTGCCCTGGTCCCACCAGTAATCAAACTCCAGCGGTGCCAGGCGTGCAAACGGATACGGACCCTGTACAGCCGTGCCTGTGAGCGCCATCTTCTCGGAAAAGTCAGGGGCTGAATCCTTCCAGTACCGGTGGATAAGCCTGCGGTAATATTCATGCACTAACGGAATCAAATCCATTTTCACATTGCCAGCAGTCCAGTTGAAAGACCCTCTCCACTTCATGGCTGCACCCACGCGTGGACCCACAAGTTTCCAGTAGCGCGGATCAAACAAAGGTTCATCAGTGAACAGAAGCGCCTGCTGGTCCACGGCGTACATCCCTGTGGATTCTGCTATGTTCATGAGAATCTCTTCCTTTATCGCAAGTTCCTCTTCATCGTGGCCTGAGATAATCACAATGACCGGGTCGGAAGGAAGGTAATCTGCAAGGTCCAGGGGATTATCCACAGGTGCCGCCACAGCCATCTGTCCATGGTGTGATTTATATATGAATTCTGCAATCTCTTCCCTTGATAATCTCAAATCGAACTCCAGTGCACTTTCAAGAGCCCTTTCGCGGTCATCTGCGTCAAAAATGTAAAGCTTTTCCACCGGATATTCCGGCACAATCCGGATGGTCATCTCCGTGCACACACCCATCCCCCCATCTGCCGCCACGAATATGCCCATGATATCCACCAAAGGATGCCAGTTGAGAGGTAACCTCTCTGCTCCTTCTGCATGCACACCGAGTCTGAGGACCTGGCCATCAGGCAGCACCCAGGTCATTCCCGCGATCAGCTCGCTGGAGAGACCGTATCGGATGGCGATACCAGGCCCCCCGCGTGCCACATAATTGGCGAGAGTGGAAATGCTCCCCATGGTTAAAGGCAGGCACGCACGGAGTTTCACGCCGTCATGTGCCAGATGCTCGTTAACAGCGAGGTACACCTCAGCATTGCGCGCCCCGGGACCAATGGTGCACGTCATACGTTCTGCATCCACCTCAATTTTGTTCATGCGTTTGAGGTCAAGAAGAATGCCGCCCCATCTGGGAAGGGTCAATCCTCCGTGATTGAAACCGGTCGAATAAGGAATAAATGGAATATTGCGTCTGTGGGCGATTTTCACTATCTCCACCACCTCTTCGGTAGAGGCCGGCATGACGACAATGTTGGGAGCTTTCCCCGGCGTTGGGGTGAAATCACGACTGTAAGTAATGGTTACCGCACGGTGGTCAGTAGCCCATCTCTCCCCAACCACGTCCCTGATTTCTTTGAGGGCCTCGCGCAAATTCTCTTTGGAAAGATCCCACCTCACCGGGGGCTGTTCCCGGAGTTTTTTCTCTATCTCTTTCAAGGCTTCACCTCCCTTTTTCATACGCTATAGCAGGGATTCAGGATCCCCGCCGGATCGGTAATCCTTTTTACCTGATTTAAAAACTTTCTTTCTGTTGACGAATAAAATCGTGATGCATCCAGGGGCGGGACGCCTGGAAAAGCCCACTCCAGCTTTGTACATATATTGCGTATACGCGAGCTCCACAGGCCTTCACACCACACAACAAGCACAAAAGCACCACCTCTCGAAAAAGAAGAAACCACATACCGGGGCGTTTTACCCATCTCATCTTCCACGGCTCCGGCAGCTGATACCACCTTATTCCGGAAATCCGGATACGAACCGTAAATCACGGCCGTGCTTCCTGATGAAAAAATACTGCGTCGTGTCCACATTTCATCCTCAATGGTGACCACACGCTCCGCTCCCCACTTGAGCATCATCTTCTCAACGCGCCTGATGTTATAATTCACCAATTTCTCCCGCCCGGCATATCCAAGTACAACAAATGTCAACCCTTTATCGAGACCGGCTCCCGTCAGCTCTTCAAGTGATTTCGCATCTCCCGTAAAGCATTCCACTGTCAACTCATGCCTCGGAACATTGCGTAAAACTTCACCGGCAACTTTTAAATCCCGCACCTTCCATACCTCGCCCTTTCTCACCTCCCACCGCGGGTAAAGATACACGGAGGACCTCACCATCACCCCCATGATGTCCGGTGCTCCGAAATACCAGCGGGAAAGGTTTGGGCCAGGGTCATCACGACAATCACCCGCTTCTTCAGAGAGAGCATGCTGGCCCGTGCGATGTATCAATCCTTCTGGAAGGGCCACATACATGTTGGAAATATTAAGGTCACCGTACCTGGCGCACTCCCGCACAGGATGGCGCATGGCATAACACTCGCTGATACTTGCTGTCGGTGTCACAAGAGGCATGAATACATCAACGCCTTCTGCACGAGCTGCTTCCACCACCTCCTTGAAATGAACTCCACGACCAACATGGGCGATGAGATTTCGTGCATCCAACCGATCTATTGCTGCCAGTCTCGAGAACTCAAATATCACGCTGCCGGAGTAATCCAGCACAGGATCAAAATACCGTTCATATGTTGTAAAAACCTTTACACTGCTGTAATTGCATATTTTCAGTACTGCAGCAGCTTCTTCATATGAACCCGGTCTTACAGCACACACCGGTAAAGAGGCGGGTTGTTCAGGGAAGTATTCATCCACATCTTCTACCACTCCATCTTTACCCAGTTCTCTCTCCAGCAATTCTTTTATTTTTTCACCCACAGCCGACCTCCTTCCTGGTATTCAAATAAACACCTCTATCAGTACCGCACACATGTAGATAACCAGACCCACAGGAACAGCCAAACGAATAAATTTTTCACGCTCACGTGCTGATGAATTCACAGCCGCCAGGATTTCGGCATAGAAAAAGAAAAATGCAGCCGCCCCAAGCCACAATATAATGGCAGGCAGCAGAGGCAATAACTTAAGAGAAAGATAAACGCCGAGAAAATACCACTCGGGTTTCACCACTGCAGGAGGACGAGAGGGGTCGGGTGGAACTCCCGAGTCCACCGGGAAGGCAAAGGTAAACACGTTGAGAACAACAAGAATAAAAAGCACTATTACAAGGACATCTATCGCATGGTCGGGCCAGAAAGGGTGGCTTTCTTCATCACTTTTCAGCGGCGTGGAGCCTGTTGCTCGTATGCTTGCGATGTGGAGTGCACCCAGTACGCCGAGAGCTCCAGGTATAATCCACGCGTGAAGCGTAAAAAACCGCTGGTTGAGTGGCAGACCCCCAGCATCTGTGAAAGCAGATTTGATAATTTTACCCACCAGGGGTACCTGTGAGGCAATATTGAGGCCCACAACAGAA